>CADBTL010000071.1 GCA_902797575.1 uncultured bacterium | reverse complement strand
TTAATAAATCAACATTTTATTTTCACTGCAAACTGTAAAAATGCTTAAGCCACATTTTTTAGTAACCAAGTTCTGAACTCGTCAACCCTGGGGTAAATTAAAAGGGACTAGTATAAACTAGTCCTTTTTAATTTGCGTTTGTGAAAAGATTTGAACGTTTTCTGCGTTCGAGCGACCTGTGAGCAGAGTGCACTCTGCCGAACAAAACGATTAAGTATCGTTTTGTGAGAGGTAGCTTTTTGTGAAAAGAACGTAAGTTCTTTGAAGCAAAACACGCAGGCACGTTTAATGCGAACAGGTCAAGACAATCGCGCCAGGCGTATTTTTTATAAAAAGAGGATTGATAAGTTTAAAATCCTCTTTTTATTAGTATTTGTTGGTTCGAAAGTTTGATTTTTCAGAATATTTAAAATTACGAATAGAGCAATTATATTTTTTGCTTAAAAAAATTATTGTTGACCAAGTTAATAAAATTGCTGCAAAAACTAATACTCCAAACGATACCGCAGAAATATTACCAACTTTTTTTATTTCTAAAAAAATTGAAATAAAAAATACCGAAAAAGGAATACAAGAAATAATATAAATCGTTTTTCTTTGACGTTTAAAATTTATTATATCATTATTAAATTCCTGTATATTTATTCCTTCTTTTGGAATAAATACTGCCAAGTTATCAACTAGAATTTCTCCATTTTTATTTAATTCGTACATAATTTTACATTTAATATTAAGCAACTTTTAAATTGTAACCAAGTGTTTTTAATATTTTTGCCAGAGTATCAACTCTTGGAACTCGTTTTCCTGCAAAAATGTCATAAAGCATAGCTCTGTCAATTCCTGCCTTTTCACAGAAACCTGATATGCTGTCGCGTGATTTAATTACCATTTCCAATGAACGGAAAAACGCATTAAAGTCTCCGTCATTTAAATATTGTTCCAAAGAATCATTCATGTATTCTTTTTGAAATTCTTCATCTTTTAATTGTTCAAGTACAAAATCGTTAAAATCAGTCATTTTTATTATCCTTTATATATTTTAAATATGTTTTTGCAAGTTCGATATCTTTTGATTGTTTTGACTTATCACCTGCATTTAGTAATAAAACTACTACTTCATTTTGAATTGTGTAATAAATTCTATATCCTTTGCCAAGTGTAAATCGTAATTCGTATAAGTTAGAATCAAGCTGTTTATAATCACCAAAATTGTCATCATAAATTCGTTCAATTCGTCTAATAACTTTCACCCTTAAAGAGTTATCTAAATCTAAAAGCCACTCTTTGACAGGTTCTTTTCCGTTTGGTAATTTATAGAATTTGATTTCTTTCATAATCATATTGTAGTGTTTTTACTACAAAAAGTCAAGTTACTTACGCTACATTTTCGACTAACCAAGTTCTGAACTCGTCAACTATGGGGTATTTTTTGTGCTAAAATTCAAAAGTCGCAAAAATTTTCAAAACAAGATTCATTGCAAAGGCATAAATAATTTATAAACCTCAACATTAAGAGCCTTAGCTAATAATTCCATTCTTTTAAAACTCGGAGTTCTTTTTCCCCTTTCAATTTGAGATAAATAATCAGTACTTATATCACAGATTTCACTTAATTTTTCTTGTGTATATCCCTGCTTATTTCTATAAAATTTTAAATTATTTCTAAATATATCACTCGTGCTATTTGCCATAGTTTAATTTTATTGTTATAATCTAAATTAATTAACAGACAAATAGCTCTATAAAGATGGGTAATAATGAATAAATTAAAGAAAACAATACTATTTGACTTAGATGGTGTGTTAAACACTTATGACGGAAATTACAATCAAAATTATATTCCACCAATTAAGAACGGTGCATATAAGCTAATAAAAGAGTTGTCGCAAGATTATAAAATTTTCATATTTACCACCAGAAACTCTTTAATTGCATCAAAATGGATTATTGAAAATGGGCTTTATGAATATGTAGAGAATGTAACTAATATTAAAGAACCTGCTTATTTAATAATTGACGATAGATGTATAAATTTTAATGGAGATTATGAAGAATTAAAAGGTAAAGTTGATAATTTTGAAGTTTGGTATAAAAAATAAATAACCATCGAATTCTTTCAGGTAAAAACATTACAAAATTCACAAACTACATGCAAAAGAAACAAATTCTAATAAGTTATAAAAGGAGAAGTTAACCCTCTTTCTCTGTGTTAGAATATATGTATGAAAGTTTTACCAGTCATCAGTATTGTTACTAAAGTTAATAATTATCAAAATAACTACATAACCCGCAAAAAGCGAACGATTGCGAATGATTCTATATCGTTTACTGGTTATAGTTCTGAATTGGCAAAAAGTTTTCTGCCTGAAATTACGTATTACAAAAAGAACGGTGAAAAAAGCTTTTGGAAAAACTTATTTAATATCAAAACTGTTTTCAGACACATAAATTCGTAAATTTTTTATATAAGAAGTATTATTACATATTTTTTAGGAGTTATTATGAAAAGATTATTGATTACAATTATTATTTTGGCATTACAATTTGTTTGTGTTGCTAATGCAAAAGTTATATCAAATGAAAAAATTGATACGGTCAAGGTTGAAACCGCAAGTAAAATTATTACGGAATTGCAGAATGATATGCAGTCATTTACAAAAAATGGTTCAGGGCCTTTTGTCGCTGCTATCTATGACAATAACGGAGAACTCGTCGTAAAAGTCGCAAACTCTGTTGTAAATGAACATTGTTCAAATAATCATGCAGAAATGAATGCAATAAAAGCTGCCGAACAGAAATTAGGAACGTATGATCTGGCTCCATATAATTTAAAACTTTATGTCACAGCTGAACCTTGCATAATGTGTGTAGGCGGAATTATGTGGTCAGGAATAAAAGAAGTTTATTACGGTGTACCGTCCAAAACTGTAGAAGAAATTACCGGTTTTGACGAAGGTTTTAAACCGCATTGGTTTAAAGAATTTAAGAAAAGAGGAATTGTTGTGTACGGCAATATTGAACCGGAACTAGGGAAACAAGAATTACACAAATACGTAAATGATGGCAAAAAAGTTTATAAACCGTCAAGATAGTATATTATGTTTTTCATTAAAATAGTTCAATGCACCTAATAAATTTTCAATTATGTATGATATTAATAACTATTTTAAAAGAAAACCTGATTAAAGAAAAATATAATATACTTAATTTTTATATTTTATCCGTTAGGACAATATAAATTATTATAATTATAACTATTATATAAATATGAAAAAATATCTTTGGATTTTATTTTTAATCATATTTATATTTTTACTGATTACTGTTAATTATCTTTCAAATCGACACATAACTGCTGTTTTTAAAGACGCAAGACCTTTTGATAATAATATCGAAGTATATTATAAAGGTAAAAAAATAGGCAAAGCTGTTGAAAAACATCACAGCGAAGATTCACAAAGGATTAATGTAAAAATAACCTTGTATAATAAAAATTTAAAACTTCCATTAAATACAAAAGCTGTTCTGAAAAAACGCATTAAGAATGATAAAGATTTTGATTATATAGAACTTGTTTATCCAGAGATTCCATCAGAAAGA
The DNA here is from genome assembly GCA_902797575.1 of uncultured bacterium. Lineage (GTDB taxonomy): Bacteria > Cyanobacteriota > Vampirovibrionia > Gastranaerophilales > Gastranaerophilaceae > CAG-196. The sequence goes on along the minus strand of CADBTL010000071.1, from coordinate 3,678 downwards.
TTTATAAAAGAAAATTCTCATATTAACGGCAGCGCAACTGTTGACGTAAAAGAATATCTTAAAAATCAAACACCTGAAGATCTGGATAAAATAAAAACTAACTTAATGTCTGCTTCTGAAAATTTAAATTCATCATTAAGCGCTATTGGCGGAATGTTCATACTGATTCAAGATATACTAAACGATAATAGAGATAATCTTAAAAATGCATCTAGTAACTTAAAAAATACAACCAAGAATATCAACAATGTAACTAAAAAGTTTGACAATATCATAATTGAAGAACAATGGAATAATACTTTTGGTAATATTGAAAAATCAAGCAACGGAGTAAATAACTTTGCACAAAATATTAATAAAACGGTCAATGATATTGATAGAACTATACCAATAACATTAGAAAATACAAAAGAAATTACCGCAAATCTGAACTCTATTTCTTGTGGAATAAGGCAAACGCTTAGTAAAAAATTTGGCGGCTTAAGATTATTTTTTGGTAGAGTGATAAATGAGAACTAATTTAAAAAAATAATAATTTTTATAATACCCGCATATATTAATCAATTTAAGAATTTTTTCAAACTTGTTTTTGGGGTTTTATAAAATAGTTAAAATTTATTAAGGACATGTCTAGTGAAAACATCTGCTACATTTATATTCAATACCTTATTCTGTAAACAAATTATTAAATATTTTTTGAAAAACAAAAAATTTAAACTAAATGAAAAACATAAAATGTTGAATGAAGAATATTACCATGCAGGATTAGATTTAAAACTTTTTGCTGAAAGGCAACATTGCAAAAATTTATGTTATCAGCATAATATTACATCTCCACAGTTAATGCGAAAACGCAATAATCTAATTACTAAAATACTTGGAAAAATAGGTAAATCTTTTTTAATTGAGCAGCCATTTATGTGTGATTACGGTTACAATATCGAAATTGGTGAAAACTTTTGTTCTAATCATAATTTGCTTATATTAGATTCTGCAAAAGTAAAAATAGGAGATAATGTCTTAGTCGGACCAAATTGCAGCTTCTATACCTCTAATCACCCGATAAACTACAAAGAACGTGAGCTTGGAAAAGAATCTGCTAAACCTATTACATTGGGGAATAATGTTTGGATTGGCGGAAATGTTGTTTTGCTTGCAGGTGTTACAATAGGAGACAATTCCGTTATAGGCGCAGGAAGCATTGTCTCAAAAGATATTCCTGCTAATTCAGTAGCAGTAGGAAATCCTTGCAAAGTAATTAAAACTATTTTTAGTTAAAACTATTTAAGCTTTCTTATATTTAGTCAAGCGGAGGAACAATAAAATAGTGAATTGTATATTCACGTGGCTGTTTAAATGCATTTTCAACAGTAAATTTATATTCCTTTGGTTCTATATTATATTCTTCCGGTAAATACGGGCAAGATTTTAGCGTTTCACCAATTACATTATCCTCATGTCTATCTATAATAAGTATTCCTGATGATTTTAAATCCTCTTCATCTATCCAAGGATTTTTATATCCGTGTGTATCCAATATAATTTTTGGATGCGAATCAGTATAAATGGTTAGCGGTAATGTCCATTCAATATACCCACCCAGATACTTTAGAGGTTTTGATTGAGATGCATTCCATATTGCTTGCATATCATTATATATTTTTTGAACCGGATATCTGCTTCTGTAATTTTTTTCAACCGATAACAATGTGCCCATAACTAAAAAGATTACAAGCATTGCAAAATATGAAAGTGCTGTTCCCAGTTTAAAATCTCGTTTTGAAATATCTTTTGTAGGGAAAAAGTAAAATAAAATTATACCAATTAGGTACATAAACTCAAATCCCCATCTTGGGCGCATAGAGCCACCACCGCACAATCCCATGCTTAGATGTATTAACAAGGGTACTGCCGTAAATAATATTAAAAACCAGATTTTTTCATCATTTTTTATCTGTATCATTTTAAACTGTGATTTTTGAACCAATTTTAGTACTGAAAATATTCCGATAGTGCCTGCAACAAGAGCAAATTGCATAATTCCAAATAATAATGTTGAAGTTATATGTGACATCCAACTGCTATTTTCAAATTCACCTTCAAAATATAATAATGGAAAGAAATCATATTTAATTAGCCATAATATATGCGGCAAGAATATCATAAAAGCAATTAAAGCTGATATATAAAATCCTTTTGTTTTAAAGACTTCTTTTCTGTATAGAAATGCCCAAATTACCATTGGTACAAATATTAAAAGGGTTTGGTACTTATTTAAAAACGAAATTCCAACTAAAATACCCAATAGAATCCAATCATACATTTTTTTTGAATTCATACACTTATAAAAATGATAAGTAATCATAGGCAGCAATCCTAATAATATAACATCAGGATTAAAACCGTAGTATTCTACTATATAACCGTAAACCCAGCAACCCTCAAGCATCATTGTTGATAGAATTGCTCGTTTAGGCTCCAGAAATATCCTTGCTATCTTATAAATATAAATGAATCCTATTAATATAAAAGTCTGACTCAAAACATAAATAGATAAATCTGTCTTAAAAATGCTATATACAATATATGTTAACCATCCTGCAAAAGGAGGGTGTTTTGGAGTTCCTAAATCATGTAAACTTCCCCAATATATTCCTTCTAATGCGTCTGTTGGTAAAACGGTACGTACCATTGCAACACTAACCCACAGAAGAAAATTAACCAAAATAAAAACTATAAACATCTTATGTTCATAATCTACTTTATCTAAAAAATTCAGTTTCATCTTTTTATCTCTTTTAATATTCTAACAACTATCCTATTCAATATTTTATCATAAAAAGATTACTCATTTTTAATTATAAAACATTAATTAAAAAGTTTTTTTATAATAACAAAATAAAAATTTACGTGTTTTATAATAGGTAGATAACAACAAACGAAAATAATTACGATGAAAATTACACAAATAAATAAAAGTTCAATATTCTTTAAATCTAAAAAATGTTCATTTAATTGTAATCAAAAAGATAAAAACGGAGTTACGATTTTTGAAAAAGTAATAAAAAGTGAAAAAAAAGAATTTTTGCCATATTTTTATTTAACAGATAATGAAATTGTTTTTAATAAAGGAATGTTAGATGCATTCAATAATATTAAAAATACTAACTACAAAAATGAACTGGAAAAATCAGATAAAATATTTATGCGTTTCCCTGAATTAGAAAAAGCAATAAAAGAAGGTGATTTAAATGGAATAAGAAAAGGTTTAAAAACATTATCTCAATGTAAATTTTGTAATAGATTTCATGCTATTTATCTTTTAGCTGCTACTCTCTTAAAAGAATATGATTCAATAGAGAATAACTTTTCTCGTTCTATAGAGTTCATAAAATCAACCGAAAAATTTATGCCTGAAATATTTAGGCAATTTTATACTCGTTTTTCTGATACACAAACTTACATTCTTACTATAAAAAAAATCATTAAAAGTCCAAACTTATTAAAAGAAATAAAGTTTTAAACAAAAACTCTCATATAGAGGATGCGGAAAAAGTCGAAAAATGACAATTTTTCGAACTTGCTTGGTTATCGGCGAGAAACGAGTTTCGAATTGCTTGCGCAATTCTGTCACTCTCTGCCGACAATCCGCTTTTCAAATCCGACCTTAGGTGTGTG
>CADBTL010000070.1 GCA_902797575.1 uncultured bacterium | reverse complement strand
TTCTTACTACCGTGTGGAGTAAATATTTTTAAATTCGATATCAAATTTGCAAATATATTCTTATTATATTCATTTTTAAATTTTACCATAAGATTGTAACAAAATCTTTACATCTAAACCTAGACCTCAATAGAAATGGGGTGTGACGCTATATACATTTGCTTGTATCCCATTAATGACAATAGTTTATACCTACTTAACACATTATTTAACAAAAAAGTAAAAGCGATAATTAAAAAATTACCGCTAGATTATGTGTGTGTATTATATTATAGATTTTATTTATACTTAAGCTATTACATTCAAATGCTTTTCTGTTTCAACAGGTTCAATATTATTATTTCTTATCATGCTGAAAGTTCTGTATAATTTGTATCCGATTGCTGTTAAAGGATTTGTGTTCAACATATCTGCCTTGTGAGCGATTTCTTGATTTTGTTGAAACTTAACTGATGCATTCGGGTCTCTCAGCATCAATATAGCATTTTGTGAATCTGATTTCGATACTTTATTTTCTCTAAAATTTATATTTGATATTTTGTTTATTTGCATTTTTATCACCTCCGTGAATTGCCTTTTTGTTATTAAGTGTTTTTTTAACACTTCATCCAACAATTTTATTATGCACCATTTAAAATAAAATGTCAAGAGGGTAATTTAACAATTTTTATTTTTTGTGAAAGTCAATAAAAACGACGTGTTTAGCATTAAGTGTAAAAAATACATTTAAAAATTAAAAAATTCTTGTTTTTGCTAGGAACTGGTTTGGAATACATGCCCTGGATTTAGTATTCATTCTTCTTTTAATATTCCTAAATTTTTACATGCGTCTAATGCGCCATGCTGTTCCGCTTCTTTTTTTGATTTTCCGGATGCACTGCCGATAACCTTATTATTCCACACGACTTCTACATTAAATTCCGGTTTATGAGCCGGCCCTGTTACAGACACTACATTATATTCAGGACGAGTTTTATCGGTACCTTGTGTATACTGCTGTAATATATCTTTAGCATTATACTTTTCAAAATGTTTATCTATATCTTCGGCATATTTTATTATATATTTCCTAATAAAAGCTTCTATAGCATCGTGATTGCCGCTTAAATAATACGCACCAAGTATTGCTTCTAAAGCACAGGCAATGTTAGATTCACGCTTTCTACCACCTTGTTTTTCTTCTGAAGGTCCTAATATAATAAGCTTATCCAGACCTATTTGAACTGCGACCTGAGCCAAAATAGCATCGGAAACAAGAATTGACCTAATCTTAGAAAGTTCACCCTCCGGTGACGAAGGATATACCTCATAAAGAAGCTTTGAGGTAAATAATTTCAGAACGGAATCACCAAAAAACTCCAATCTTTCATAGTTTTCTAAATCCGATAAATTATTTTCTTTAGTATAAGAAGGGTGCGTCAGAGCAATTTTAACCAGAGACTTATCACCGTTTCCGAAAATATTTTCCAACATTAGAACAATCCTTTTAAAAGGTCTAAAAAGTTGTTTTCAACAAAGAATTCAAGGTAGTAATACAAAACCGGAATTGTTAAAATATAACTGTCTGTTCTGTCTAAGAATCCGCCGTGTCCGGGGATTATATCGCTTGAATCTTTAACACCTGCATCACGTTTAATCATAGATTCACAAAGATCTCCAATTTGAGCAAAGCAAGATATTAAAAGACCGATAACAAGCGCATGATACCATGCCCAATCAAAAACAAAAATACCAAATATAAGACAGAATATAATACACGCAAGAGCACCACCCACAGATCCTTCTACAGTTTTATTCGGACTTATCACCTCTGCCAGTTTATGTTTTCCGAATTGAACACCAGCATAATAACAACAAGAATCCGTAAGTATTACAGCCAACAAAAGAAGTATTGCGTATGCTGCACCTATTAAAGACGGATTTTGTTTAATTATTCCGTTAAATACAGGTTCACAACATCCTAAATCACGCAGCAATAATAGGTGCAAAGGGAACCATCCACAGTATACAAATCCTAAAATAGTAGTTGCTACATTTGCTATATAAGGTTGTTTACCTCTAAACAACACCCACATAAATGCCATAAATGTAGATATGGTAAAAGCCAACGGAAGCAAATCCAATCTGTTAAAATACGCAATAGCAGCAAATATTAAACTTGAAACAACTATTATTTTATGGCTTGGCAAAAAGCCTTTATTTTTAAGAATTTCAGTATATTCTCTTGCTCCGAGTACAACAATAATAAGACAAAGAACCGTTAGCGGTATTCCTCCAAGCATTATCGCAAATAATGCGGTGAAACCTATTCCCAATCCCATTATTAATCTTGTTATACTCTTTGTCAAAACCATTATACCGTCATTACCTCTTTTTCTTTTTCGCTTACTAAAGAATCAATAATTCCAACGTATTTATCGGTAATTTTTTGGATTTGATCTTGATTATCTTTAACAGCATCTTCAGGAAGATTTTCGTCTTTCTCAATTTTCTTTAAGCTATCAACCATATCACGTCTTACATTTCTGATTGCAACTTTTGTATCTTCACCGAATTTCTTAACTTCTTTAGCAGTTTCTCTTCTTCTTTCTTCCGTCAAAGGCGGGAAGTTCAAACGAATGCAAGTTCCGTCGTTATTGGGAGCAACACCGATTTCTGCTTTAATAACAGCTTTTTCGACTTCTTTCAAAATACTTTTATCAAACGGAGTTATTACAAGAGTTGTACCTTCCGAAACCTGTACTTGAGCCATTTGTCTTATCGGAGTCGGAGCGCCATAGTATTCGACAATAACTTTATCTAATATAGCAGGATTAGCACGACCGGTGCGAACAGATGCAAAATCTTTTTTTAACTGACCGATTGCTTTCTCCATTTTTTCTTCGCCGAATAAAAACATTTCATCAAGAGCTTCTGACATAATATTCTCCTTTTATATAAACTAACTAACTTATATACGTACCAACAGACTCGCCGTTCATGATTTGTACAAGACTTCCGCGAGCTTTAAAATCAAAAACAATAATAGGAATACCGTTCTGTTTGCATAAAGCGCACGCTGAAGTATCCATAACCTTTAAATCTTTTTTTATAATATCCGCATATGATATTTTATCTAATTTTTGAGCATTCGGATTTGTTTTTGGATCATCCGTATAAACACCATCCACACCATTTTTAGCCATCAGCATAGCATCAGCACCAATTTCCGAAGCTCGCAGAGCAGACGCAGTATCAGTTGTAAAAAACGGATTCCCTGTCCCTGCAGCAAAGATAACAACTCTGCCTTTTTCTAAGTGTCTGATTGCTCTGTGTCTGACATAAGGTTCTGCAATCTGGTTCATAGCAATAGCTGTTTGAACTCTGCATTCCACTTCAATTTTCTTTAATGCACACTGCAAAACGACCGCATTCATAACCGTTGCAAGCATTCCTACGTAATCTCCGGATGCTTGATCCATACCGAGCCTTGCGCTATTCTTCATGCCGCGGAAAATATTACCACCGCCTACTACTACTGCAATTTCAACCCCTCTTTCATATATGGAACGAATCTCATCTGCTATCATCTCAACCGGTTTAGGATCGATTCCGAATTGTTCGTCTCCAAGCAAAGCTTCTCCGCTTATTTTTAATAACACACGCTTATATTTATTATCTGCCATTAGTTACCTCGTATAAAAAAATAAAGGTTTCACCCCTTTCTTTAATATTATTAAAAAATAGATTATTTGTAAAGAAGAATTATAGCCAAAAATAATCTAAAAACGCTATGGACTTAAGCATGAAATATTGTATAATGTTTAATATGAGGAAGAGGATAGCAACACTATTAACATTATCTATATTGTGTAGTTCATCATACGCTTTTGCCGGTGACTTTTTTCAAGGGCATGCCGAGTATGATGACCGCTTTCAACGTCCCCAAGAAGACCTCTTTACAGGTAAAACAGAAACTCTTGAAAAACGTGACGTAATTACAATGACTGTTTCTCAAGTACTTGACGGTTCGTTTTCTCTCGAAGGAGATGAGTTCTTTGCGGAAATTACATCAGATGTCATAGGTGATAAAGGCGTAATTCTTCCCAAAGGAACTATTGCACACGGCAAAATTACAGAAACAGGAGAAGCAAAAAGACTCGGAAGAAATGGATACCTAAATTTATCTTTCGACTATTTAACAACTCCTGACGGCAGAGAGATCCCTATCGAAGGTGCAATGTCAACAAAATTACACCCTGTAAAAGAAGTCGGGAAAATAGTTGCAACAGATATAGGATATACTGCTGCCGGCGGGTTAATTGGCGGAATGTTTGCTCTGCAAGCTTTAGGTCCTGCTGCTGCAGTCGCATCTCACGGGTACACTCTTGCAGGCGGTGCTGCAGTCGGAGGTGCCGTAGGATTAGGTATGTCACTTATAAGAAAAGGTAAAAATGTCTTAATCTCGCCAGGGGATGAAATTAAAGTGAAAGTTCTGTCCAGTGTGGAACTTCCGGTATATAAAGAAGAAGCGCTAAAACAAGAAGAACTATTCTATCCGGGGCTAGATATAAGAATATCAAATATTCTGTACGAAAAAGATCCATTTGGCGAAGTAAACACTATAACCTTATCGGTTTTAATTTCAAACATGTCCAATAGAACAATCTCAGGCATGGATTTAGCACTGGTTAATGATTACAATACCGTATTTAACCCCTCTATATTTGGTGATACAAAACTTCTGTTTTCACAATTAAAACCGGGGGACAGGTATGCAGGCAAAATATCTTTCAGTGTTCATTCCGTTAAGGGTACGTACTGGTTAACAGTTAATGACAGAAGAAAAAATAAACCGCTTGCAAAAATATCATTAGATAACGCATATAAACACGTTGCAGAAAGCGTTAAAAAACATAACAACAAGATAAAACAGAAAAAGAAAAATTATTATAAAGAAGATGATCCGTTTGATATGGAATAATTGATGCTGTAAAGTAATATATTTCTCTTTTTTCTGTTTGTAATGCAGGTTTAATTAAACCTCGCCTAAAGATACAAAAGCAAAATGACGGTCTTTAGTTCCGTTTTCTTTTCTGTACGAGTAAAATAAATCGTTATTGCAGCTTGTGCAATAAGGACAAATATCAATTTTATTAACACCAATCTCTTCTAATTGTCTTGCATTAATCTGCTTTAAATTAACATTATTGTCCTTAAAAAGTCCGTCACTATTTTTAACGGTAGATAGAAGCGTATCTTTTACTTCAGAACTTACCTCATAACAACAAACAGATATTGCAGGCCCTATTAAAGCTATTATATCTTCAGGCTTTGAACTGTAATTCAACATCATTTTTGCAATTGTTTTAACTCCGATTCTTGCTGCAGTTCCTCTCCAGCCAGCGTGAGAAATAGAAGCAACGCAGTGAATTTGATCATAAAAAATAAGCGGAACACAATCTGCAAACCTTAAATATATTCCAGTGTCAGACTCTTTCAGAATCAATCCGTCCGTATTAGGATATTCATTTCTTGAATCAACAATCTCGATATGATCGCTATGAGTCTGAACAGGCGATATTACACGGCTTGCCATGCCTGACACATCGACTTCCGCACACTCCCTTGTTGTAAAAAAAGCGTTAATCTCAGTAAGCTTATCACTGCGTACAATCTTTTTTCCGTTTATTGAATCAAAATAAAACATACAAACTTCTTATAGCACAAAAACCAAAAGTGCAAAACAACCTTCGCATCCTTAGTTGACTTTACAAAACTTAACATATAAAGTCAAAAAAGGCAATTTCTCAAAAAAGAAATACTTTATATATACATAGTAAATAAACAAGACATAAAGAGACTCCCGCAAGGGATAGAACGATTTATGTCAAAAATTAACGGAGATATTATATGGCAGTTGGCGCAAGAGATTATATTGATAAACTACTTGTAGAAAAATATGCTCAGGAAAAAGTTGATAACCACGACGATAATGCACTGGTATCAAAGGTTTCTGCATCTGATATGCTGGATGCGATGGATAATACTGCCAATCATTATAAAAATATGCTTCTTCTTAATCAGCGGCTTTCGATGGTGTGCTACGGAGTTGTTGCAAAGTCCGCAAAATATGTTGTAACGGAGGAAGAAGCAGGATAAAGTTCATACTACATAACTCTCTTATATAATCTTACATCTTACTTAAAGATTTGGCTTTTTGAATTTTATTCAAAGAGCTTTTTTTTGGAGTTATAAAAAGTTATATTTTATATAGTTTCATTTTTGAATTCAAAACTTTCGGAATTAATTTCTCTTAAAAAATTAATCCAACTTATGTAATAATCCGTCAGTGCTTCAGAGTATCCTACAATTAAATCCTGATAAGACTCTTCGACAGCCGCTAAAGCTGCAAAATCAACATGTTCTACTTTATATTTTTTTTCAAATAAATTAAACAACTCTTCTGAATCCTTCAAAATTATATCATTATAGCATTCAAGATTTAATTGCGCCGTTATAAAATTTTCGTACGCAATTTCAACACTTTTCTTTGCTTTGTTGATTGTTGATATATAGTTCAAATTTGCTTTTTCTATTTCTAACCGTGCATTTTTAATTTCAGGTTTATAACTGTATAAAAGCGGAATATTAACTAAACTAGCTTCCAAATACGCACCTGATTTATATTGATTTTCTTCCGATAAACCGACTGTTTGATATCCGTATCCGCTTCCGACTTCTATATCTGGGATTTTTTGTCTGGAAACAACAATTAATTTTTGCTTCGCTATATTAATCTCATTTTTTGCGATTTTGACATCAAACCTATTTTTAACGGCATCCTCTTCAATTGTCTTAAAATTCGGCATTTTGGGAATTTTAGGTATATTTATCTCATTACTTATATCTTCTGTACTAAAATTAAAATCGCAAGAATCATAATTACCGTCAGGCATATTTATTACTCTGTTAAATTCAATACGTGCCGTTCTGGCATTTGTTTTTGCTTTATTTACTTCTGTTTTAATTTGATTTAATGCAATTTTAGCTTCTATAGTATCAAGATCTAAGCTGCTGAGTTCTTTGTTGTTCATATTAGAGATTTCAAGTAAATCTTCCAGAAATTTTTGTTGATGTTCATATTTTTGCAAAATTAACTTCGATACGGCAAGTTTAACATAAGCCTCCGCAACATCCATTTTTAAATTAAACTTCTGATGTTCAAAAACATCAATTGCCTGTGTATAATTAGTTTTTGCTAAATTTTTTCTTGGAGCTCTTTTAAATAATTCTATTGTTTGAGATAAACCTATTTGATTCGGATTGCCTTTACCAGCCTTACCAAAATTCCAAAAAGTATATATTGACGGATTTTGCAGTCGGTTTGAAATATTTATTGAATTTTTAGCAATATCAACATCCTTTTTTGAAGATTTAATATCCAAGTTGTTTTTTTGCGCAATCTCTATTGCTGTTTTTAAATTTACTTGCTTGTATTCTTCGGCAGAACAAGATGTAATGTTATAAAAAAATATTAATAATGTAACAATAATTGTTTTCTTTAACATAGATTAATTATATAATAAATTTTGTAAATTTTGAGGAATTAAGATGTTTGAAGATTTGTTCAAGAAATATTTAAATTTTAAGAATATTACTTTTACAATTGTTGTGATATTGTTTTTATTCTTTATTTTTAAGTGTAAGGACATTGCAATAATGTTTTTTGCATCATTTGTTATTGCATGTTCACTAAATCCTATTGTCGATAAATTATCGCAAAAATTACCAAGAAAAATTTCGGCTGAATTTGTCACTGCAGCAATTTTGATTTTAGTGCTGAGTATTTTTATTCCTGTTTGTATGGTCGCTTTTGAACAAATCAGTATATTTATAACCAAATTACCTAAATATATTGACAACTTTGATGAATTTATTTTTGGTCTGCCTTTATTAAAACAATTTAATTTTTTTGCAGATAATGCTGATAACTTTATGGAACAAATGTCAATCTCATCAGCGGATATATTAGCCCAAGCTGTTGATATCGGTAAAGGCATCGGACAAACATGCATATACCTTTTAGTCTCTGTTATTATAATTTACAATTTAGTTGTCGATAAAGAAAACATAAAAAAATATTTTCTAAGCGCATTTCCGTCAAATATACGTAAAAAAGCCAACAACGTAGGTAATATTATAGCAGATAAAATGGGCGGATATTTGATCGCATTAATTGCTACTTCAGGAAGCGTAGGTGTTGTTATGCTTATAGGTTTATTAATATTCAATATTCCCTATGCATTGCTCCTTGCTATAATAACAGCCGTTTTTGATATTATACCGGTTGTTGGGCCTGCTATTGCACTAATCATTTGTTTATTAGCTGTCTACGAATCAGGAACGTTTGCGGTTGTTTCAGTTATAGCTATATTTGCGCTTTCTCAATTAGTCGAAAACAACATTGTGCGCCCGTATGTTTTTAGTAAAGTTATGCATATACATCCGATAGTAATATTTTTATTTTTGTTTATTGCAGCAGAATATATCGGTTTTGTCGGAGTAGTATTTGCTCCGGCTCTTGCGGCACTGGTTGCGGTACTGTTTGAAGAATTATATCTAAAGAAAATAAATTAAACTTTTTATTAAGTTTTGTGAATCTGAAAACACCTTTATTATAAGGGGTTTAAAATTTATCAAACATAAAATTTAATAATTGAGCAATTTTTCCGATAAAAAATACTTTAAATATATAAGGGTATTAAATTCGGATAAGTTAAGATGGGAAATGATTTTATAGCTGATTCAACGCATACATATTATGTTCCGCCATTTTCGATGGCCGGAATGGGTTTTTCTGCAGCTAAAACAGATCCGGCAGCAGAAGCAGAAGCAAAGCGTAAGAAAAAAGAGGAAGAAGAATCAAAAAAAGCTGCTGCAGAATATATGAAGCGCATGGAGGTTTTAAAACTTAAAGCAGAACATGCAGAAGAGATTAAAAACCTTCAAAAACAAGAAGAAATTGCAATAAAAGCCAGAGCGAATTTAGAAAAGTCAAAAAATTCAAACGGTGAAGGCAGAATCGACACAGGACACAGCGGACTTAAACGTTGGCTCGGCAACGCTTGGGCAACCGCTAAAAATATGTGTAAAAGTTTTATCGGCTATGATAAAGACGGTAAATGGAGTCTCGGCAAATGCTTAACTAACATTGGTATAACTGCGGCAGCAATCGGAGCATGCTTTATTCCATATGTCGGACCTGTTATTGCATATGGGTTATTGGCAGTAGGAGTTGTCGGCGGCGGTATCGGCATCGCCAAAGGCATATCAGATTTAGATGACGCTGAAGCAAGTGGTGATCAAGCCAAAATTGATGCTGCTCAACAAGATATTTTATCTAACGTATTCATATTAGGAACATCCGTTTGTGGCTTAAAAGGAATGGGCAGCGGATTTAGAACATCGGCAGCTACAGCGGAACAGGCAAGCTGCGCTGTACAGAGAACGAGCAGAGCCGGTAAAGTTGCAGAATCATTATCCAATTTTGGTAAAGATATAACAGTAAACGCTTACAGAGCAACTAAATACTCGGCTGCACGAGGCGTAACTCCGTCTCTTACAAAAATGTTTAGCGGTTGGGATAAAAAATATAATGCAAAACTAACGGAATATGAAACTCTATTAAACAGGCAGATTCAAAGTATAGATGAACTTATGCAGACGACTACTGATGAACAGGCTCTCACACTGCTTATCGAGAAAAAAGCACTATTATCACGCAACAGATTAGAGCTTAGCAAATTTAAATCACTGAAAGCAAAAGCTGATATTGATAATTTGGTAGCTGCTGATGCAAAAACAGCAGGACAATCTAATATCGAACGATTAAGTTCTTATTCAGCCGACGCAAACGGTGACATACTTATTAACGGTTATAAAGTTAAAGGGGATGATTTTGCAAAATTCCAAAAACAAATGAATAATTTGCAAAGAGCTTATGATAAAAGTTTTAGAGATTTAATTCAAGCAAAAGAAAACATGATGCGAACATACGCACATACTCCTGATAAATACAGAACTGAGCTGGATGAATACGTATCTACAGCAGATGTAGATAAGCATTGGTGGAACAGACAAACCAAAGAAGAACTTGCAATTGGCGGCAGTAATCCTTCAAGCCGAAAACATTTAGCATATAGCTTGTTTACTCATCCGACATCAAATGTTCCTAAAATATCCGCAGCATGGGTTGATCCGATACATTCAGGAGCATCATTATTCACAGCCGATTTATCTGCTGAGGATACGCAAGCAGAAATAGCAAATGCTACTCAAGCAATTGAAGGAATAAGAAATCTAAGATTAAAATTTGATACAGCAAAAACTAAAGCCGAATTTGACGCCGCACTAAGTGAATATAAAATGTTGGTTGCCGCATCTAACGTAACTGCACAAAATACAGAAAACAAAACCTCTGACTCAGAGAAAAAAACTGATGAAAACAAAAAAGCTTAAGGCGAAAGAACACACATTTCACAGTTTTTGCAGTCAAACTTTAAAGGAAACTTAACACCTTTTTCATCGGTTAAAAATAAATTTGTTTTCGATTTACACATATTTAAAGCATATTTTATACAATGCTTTGTTCTCATAAGTTCTGTTTTGCGATTTGGTAAAGCTGATTCCAAACTCTTTTCTGACACTTTCGTACCGCACTTTTCGTAAAAAGCTTCCGCTGCTTTATTATGAACGTTTGCCTTATAATCAACCTCTTTTTTGTAAAATTGTGAATAATGCAGAGGCTTTTGGACTTCTCTTTTATATAAATTTATTCGTTTTTCCATGAGTTTTTCAAAATGCTGTCGTCTTAGATTATTAATCTCGCTTACAGGCATAAACGGCAAATTACAGTTAAGCGAAATGTTCTTTATATAAAAATCGGAATCACCGGTTTTTGAAAACTGTTTAATAAACGTTTGATTCATTTTTTCTTGGTTGTTTGCTTTTTCTTGACAGATTAAATCAAACGAAACGCTAATATTATCTTCATCTGTTAATACTATTGTTATTTTATCCTGAACAGATTTATTAACTTCTATTTGTAATCTGATTTGACGTTTTACGCCGGCTTGTAATTCTTTCTCAAATTCAACATCCAGATTTCTGTATATTTTTGAATTCTTTTTAATATTAACTTTTCGATTTGGATATATAATAAAGCCGTTTAAAGTATTTTCAGCCTTATTTATCAAAAAGCCTTCCAATTCGTTTTTTTCATTCAAAAAACACAAACCGTCTTGAGCAGATATTTTCTCTTTTGTATTTATTAATAGATAATTATTTTTATATGCTGCCGTACCTAAAAATTTTCCCCTCGATTTTGGTGATATTTTATTGAAACAATCTGTTCTGCCATGCAAAAAGTATTCTGTAAAACCCCTGTTAAAACTTTTTTCAGGATCCGGAATAAAACTAATAAAAGATTTTCCGGAAGACGCTTTTGTTGAATATTTATCAAGTTCCTGTCGATAAAAAGAAACAATGTTTTTTACGTACCCTTCGTCTTTCAATCTTCCTTCTATTTTAAATGAATAAATTCCGGCATCAATCATTTCTTTTAAGCTTTCTGATGCATTAAAATCCTTGAGACAGAGCGGATAATTATAATCATACACTTTACCGTTTTCATCTGTTACGGCATATTTTTTTCTGCATGGTTGTGCGCATTCACCTCTATTTGCAGAACGTCCGCCTATATACTGACTTAAATAGCATTGTCCGCTGTATGACACACATAATGCACCATGAATAAACGCTTCAAGCTCAATTTCAGGATTTTGAGCATGAATTTCTTTCATTTGTTCAACAGATAACTCCCTTGCTAGCACAACTCTTGATAAACCTACTTTATTAAAAAAAGAAATTTTCTCAATTTCTCTATTATCACACTGAGTACTTGCATGAATAGGTATGGACAAATTTAAGCCCATAAGCTTATTTAACAGCCCCATATCTTGAATTAAAACAGCATCAACACCTATAGAATCCAACTTCTTAACAAGTTCAACCGCCTCATCCAATTCATTATCCGATAAAATCGTATTCACCGTAACAAAAACTTTTACCCAAAATTTGTGCGCATAATTTACAACTGACTTTATATCATCCAAAGAATTCGCAGCATTTTTTCTTGCCCCGAAACATGATGCGCCAATATAAACTGCATCCGCTCCGCAATCAATTGCAGCAAACGCAGTTTCTTTGTCTTTTGCAGGTGCAAGAAGTTCTGTTATCACTATATAAACCTCATTTAGTACTCATTATATACGTAATATTTATTATCATCAATAAGTTTAGGTCTTGTAAAATAATCCATGATTTTTCTTGATGCAAATACTGCAAGCCCGCCGAGTACTGCCCTGCTTCCGTATGTCAAAAGTGCTTTAGAATATAATTTTTTAAGGTTCTTTACAAGCTGTTCATTAAGTCCTGCTTTTTTTGCCAAATTAATTCCTCTATGGCTTGCAATTGCTTCTTCCGCAACAACCGGAAGCATTGCTAAAAATGCAATTTTACCGCAATTATCTTCTATAATATCACCTGTACTTCGAGGAGCGCCTTTAGGTTTTGTTCTGGAAAAAATTGCAAAATATTCCATCAAACCTGCAATCAAATATCCGGGATACCTCATTTTTGCAAGATATTTAACACCATATTTACTCTTTAAAGCATTAAGTGCATGACCAAGTTCATGGAAGCCTGCACAAGATATTTTATCAGTATTAACCACAACCTTCTTCGTTATAGGATCAAAACAAGCATTTGTTCCTTCTCTGAATTGCTTTTCGACATTAGCAAATTGTGCCGGTATAATCTCTACACCTCTTTCGTCAAGTCCTGAAACCTTCAATGCTTTCTCAAAACAATCTTTGTATATATGATTATTTGGCTCTTCTTTCTTTAGTTGATTCATAAAAGGTTTGCCTAAATAAGCCAGAGGGCTTAATATTGCACCTGAAACTGCAGACGCAAGAACAAGCCCCTCAAACTCGGTAAGAGGCGTTCTTTTTTGATATTCATTACCGTTGTAATAATACACACCTGTCATAATCTACACCTATATAGTACAAAACCGAAATTGTTAAAAATTTGCTTGAAATGTTAAGAAATATTACAAAAATCATCTATTTTGATGATTTTATTTTAAAAGCTGACTGCTAATATATATCTATACTCCTTAAAAAACGACGATACACATATCCCTAATCAACAGCTATGCACGATAAAAAGTTCATAGCTTT
>CADBTL010000069.1 GCA_902797575.1 uncultured bacterium | reverse complement strand
GTTCACTGACGTTCACTCCAGCCTTGCCAAAATCCGCCGAACTGCGCAAGTGCTTACGCACTTTGCGGTTCTCATCTGGCACAAACCCAAATAAAAAGAGATAGGTTAAAACCTATCTCTTTTTATTTACGCCCGGCGCGATTCGAACGCGCGACCATCTGCTTAGAAGGCAGATGCTCTATCCAGCTGAGCTACGGACGCATAGCGTCTGTTTTGTTTATCAGGCTGCCTTAGCAACCAATAAGTTAACTATATCAACAACATAAAAATTTTTCAAGCTTTTGTTCTGGTTTTGTTTTTGTTTATTATTGTTGTTTCAACACAAAAAAAAGGCGACTTGCTATAAATAATTATTTATATTTGCCGCCTATTTAAAGCTCTCTTAATATCCAATATGTTTATTTAACACAAATTTACTATTTTATTGCATCATAACAATCTGAACAAATTGTTTCGTGACCGGCATGTTCACCTAATTTTCTATACTTCCAGCAACGTTCACATTTTTCACCTTCTGCTCGTGTAACCCACACGGTTATATCATTCTCTGAATACTCATTTAACGATTCAGACGGTTTTTCTGCCGATACATACGCTTGAGATACAATAAATATATCAGCTAAATCTTTTATATTCTCATTTAACAAATCTGTATCATTTGATTTTACATAAACAGCAACCTCCAGTGAACTGCCAACGGTTTTTGCAGCTCTAAGTGGTTCGATTGCACGTGTCACAACTTCCCTTGTTTTTAAAATTTTAGTAAAATCTTCTTCCAACTTAGGGTTGTTCCACTTTTCATTATATTTAACCCACGATGCTAAAAGTATACTTTCTAAACCGTTCCTTTGTTTTTCAGGTGTATTTTGCCACATATCTTCAGCTTGGAAAGGCATTACAGGTGCAACCATTCTGACTAAAGCTTGATATGTTTCATATAAAACAGTTTGGCAAGCTCTGCGTGAAAGTGACTTTTTACCGGCAGTATACAATCTGTCTTTTACAATATCCAGATAGAATGAACTTAGATCTACTGCAGCAAAATTTTGCAAGCATTGAAAATATTTGTAAAATTCATAGTTCTCAAATGCTTCAGTAACTTCCGATATAACTTTGTTAAGTTTATGTAATGCAAATTTATCAATATTTTTAAGGTCTTCATACTGAACATAGTCAGTTTTGGGATCAAAATCATGAATGTTTCCAAGTAAAAATCTTGCAGTATTTCTGGTTTTCTTAAATATTTCAGCAAGTTGTTTTACTATATTATCACCGATTTTTGTATCATTTCTGTAATCAACAGAAGCTGCCCAAAGCCTTAATATATCTGCACCATAATTCTTAATTATATCGTCAGGTCTTATATAATTACCTAATGATTTAGACATTTTTCTTCCGTCTTCACCAAAAACAAAACCGTGTGTCAAAACCTGTTTATATGGCGCTATTCCTTGAGTTGCAATTGATGTTAACAATGAAGACTGAAACCAACCTCTATGTTGGTCAGAACCTTCTAAATACAAATCAACCGGAGTATGTCCAAGCTCTTCTGAACGCTTTTCGACTACAGCTCTCCAAGAGATTCCTGAATCAAACCAAACATCCATAATATCTTTTTCTTGCCTGAAGTGCTTTTTCCCGCATTTAGGACATACAAATCCATCCGGTAAAAGTTCTTCTGTTGTTCTGTTTACCCACGCATCAGAACCTTCTTTTTCAAACATTGATGCAACGTGTTCTATGGTTTCATCAGTACATATAACTTCTCCGCAATCTTCACAATAGAAAATCGGTATAGGTACACCCCAAGCTCTTTGACGTGAAATACACCAATCGGTTCTGCCCTCTACCATGTTTCCAATTCTGCTTTCACCACTTGCCGGTATCCATTTTACTTTGTGAATCTCTTGCATCGCTAAATCACGGAATTTATCAACTTTAACAAACCATTGAGGTGTTGCTCTGTATATAACAGGATGTTTGCATCTCCAACAATGCGGATAACTGTGGTTTATTTCATTTTGATGCACTAATGCTCCGCAGCTTAAGAGCATATCAATAACCATGTCATTTCCTTTATAGTAAGGAACTCCTACTAAATCAGGAATATTAACTTCTTCCTTCCAACAACCTGAAGCATCAAGCGGTGAGAATACGTCTATATTATATTTGCATCCGACTTCATAGTCTTCAAGACCGTGTCCGGGAGCTGTATGAACTAAACCTGTACCTGCATCAAGAGTTACGTGTTCTCCTAATATGATTTTTGATTTTCTGTTAACAAGCGGGTGATAAACTTCCATTAATTCGAATTCTTGCCCGACAGCAGTATCCAATAATTTTATTTCGCTTTCTTCCCAACCGACGTCAGCAATAAAACGTGCTAACAAATCTTGTGCTACTATATATACGTTATTCTTGTATTCAAATAATTGGTAATCATATCTTGGATTCATTGATATAGCAACATTTGACGGAATTGTCCATGGAGTTGTTGTCCATATAATTGCATATATTGGTTTTTTATTATCAGGTAGGATTCTTAAATTTATTCTTTCAGTAGAATCCTCATCAAATTGGAATTTTACGTATATTGATTTCGATGAAATATCGGCATATTCAACTTCAGCCTCTGCTAAAGCTGTTTCACAAGATGCACACCAATAAACAGGTTTTAAGCCTTTTTCAATGTATCCTTTTTTATACATTTCTCCAAATACCCGAACTTGTTCTGCTTCATATTCAGGTTTGATTGTTAAATAAGGATTTTCCCAATTCCCGAGAACTCCAAGTCTTCTGAATGCGGCTTCTTGACCTTGTAAGCTCTTTGCTGCATATTCTCTGCATTTGGCTCTGAGTTCACCTTCTGTAATTGCGTGACGACCGCCTTTAATATTTTTCACAACTGCATTCTCGATAGGAAGACCGTGCGCATCATAGCCGGGAACATAAGGAGCGTAGAAGCCGTTCATAGATTTATATTTGATTATAATATCTTTTAAAATTTTATTTAATGCAGTACCTACGTGGATTTTATCTGAACTCAAATACGGAGGTCCGTCATGCAGAACAAAGGAATTTGATTTATCTTTGTTTGCATTGATTTTATTATAAATATCATTTTCTTCCCAAAATTTTTGTGTTTGCGGTTCTTTGTTTATTGCATTTGCTCTCATCTCAAGTGTTGTTTGAGGCAAGTTTAAAGTCTCTTTATATTCCATTTTTGTTTCAGGCATTTGCATCTCCTTCACTATTACCTTTATAATCATCTATATTTGAAACTGTAGCCAGTTTCATATTTTTATTTTTAATAAAATTACTCATTTTATAATAATCAAATTGATTTTCCCACCTTGCTATAACTACTGTTGCAACACAGTTTCCGATAAGATTAACTGTGGTTCTTCCCATGTCTAAAATCTGGTCAATACCTAAAAGGATAGCTACACCTATTATAGGTATACCAAAGCTTGTCAAAGTCCCAGCCAAAACAATCAATGCTACTCTTGGAACTCCTGCAATTCCTTTGCTTGTAAGCATCAAAGCAAACATAATTACTAATTGCTGCTCAAAAGTTAGCGGATGTCCGACCAGCTGCGTAGAGAAAATTACTGCCATTGCAAGATATAAAGTGGAACCGTCCAAATTAAAAGTATATCCTGTAGGCATAACGAATCCGACAATTGATTTTGGTACTCCAAAATTTTCCATAATAGTCATCGCTTTTGGTAGTGCAGCTTCTGAACTTGCAGTTGTAAATGCTAATAAAGCAGGTTCTTGCAAAGCTTTAATAAGAGCTCTTACTGAAATTCTTACAATTTTGCAAGCTACAACCAGTACAAATAATACAAATGCTGCCAGTGCAACATACAATGAAATAATTATTTTACCGTAATTAAATAAAATATTAATACCATTTGAACCTACAGTGTATGCAATAGCTCCAAAAATACCAATTGGCGCAAAGTACATTACGTATTCGGTAAACTTAAACATTATTGTTGCCATTGAGTTTAAAAAATCAACAACAGGTTTTGCTTTTTCGCCGACAGCACAAATTGCAAGTGCAAAGAATATGCAAAAAACAACAATTTGAAGTAAATTCCCTTCTGCCATCGACTGAAATATGCTCGTAGGGAATAAGCCAAGCAATAATTCCCCAAATGAATTATGATGAGTTGTTGCAGCTGATTGAACTATACTGTTTAATCCTGTATGTGCAGTTGTAATACTACCCATACCCTCTCCCGGTTTAAAAAGATTTGCAAACCCTAAACCTATAAACAGTGCAATTGTAGTAACAACTTCAAAGTATGCAATAGTTTTTATACCTAAACGACCAAGACTTTTAACATCTCCATGTCCTGCTATACCTACAACGAGTGTCGCAAACAATAATGGTGCAATTATCATTTTGACCATTCTTAAAAATATTTCAGCTAGCACGTGTAGTCTTACAGCAAAATCCGGGAACAACCATCCGGTTAGTATTCCCATGAGTAATGCCGTAAATATTGCTATTGTGAGTCGAGATTGTTTCAAAAATCTTTTCCCTCCGCTATTTTATTATACTATAAAGATATTTAATTAGCCTAATAAAATTTATGCGTATTATAAAGTTATGTAAATTTTAATATATTTTCATATTGTTTTTAAAATAAGACTGTTTATAATATAGTTATAACTTAAAAGGATATGATGTATGAGTAGAAATAAAACTATAAAAATACGTGAAGACAGGGTATTAATTAAAGAGTTAGAGACATTATTTACGTTGCATAAAATAGAGCAAGAGGCTCTAATGCTTTGTTATGAAGAAAATAAAGACATCGGACATATATTTGCGTTGGATACAATATTTTCAGACAGATTTAGCTCTTTATTAAATATGTTGCAGAATTACAATAGAGAATAGATTTAAAAAATTATCTTATAATTCTTTCTACATCGTTGTAGTCTTGAGGAGTGCTGTATTTTGACGTATTAGAAATTCGCCATTTCCCTGTTACTTGAGTAGAAGTTCTTTCTGTTCCGTTAGGAAATGTAAGAATTGAATGTCCTTGATAAGATCTTATAACGGGCGCAATGTACTGAATTGCAAAAGGTGTGTAGTTTGCAGGATTTGCCCCTGTTTGAACATTAGAAACTTTTCCATATTTATCAACGGTGAATGAAAATTGAAATACAACACCATTAGGTATATCAGGTAATTTCGTATCTTGCATTATTTTATTTGTAAGTTCAGAACGCCATTTATTCCATGCAATTGTTTCTTCTTGCTGCGTTAGGGTTGTAACGGGTTGAACTATATTTTTATTAACTTCTTTTTCTTCTGTTTTAGTTGGCTCAACATTTTTTGTTTCTTTAACAAATTTTTCTTTCTGTATTTCTTTAACCGTAGGTTTTACAATATTTGTATTAACAGGTTTTGAAGTAGTTTGTATTTGTTTGTCAATTGTTGTTTTGTTTTGAGTCTTAGTTGTTAATGTTTTAGTTGTAGTTGCCGGTAATGTTTGTATTTTTTTCAATTCTTGTTTAGAAGTTATTTTTTGAACAGGTTCAACTTTTTGCTCAACTGTAACAGTTTTTTGAACAGGTTCTTTTTTTATTTCCATAACAGGTATATCTTTAGATTCTGTTTTTACTTCTTGTTCAGGTACGAGTGTGTAGGCAGAATCATATACTACTATATTCTTATGTAACTCAGGACGGAACATACAAACAGAAATAGTAGATATAATTAAGATTACAAGAATTAATTGCAATACAAGTTTCATGATAATCTATCCAATTTTGCAACAACTTCATTACATGCAAATGTTTCAAACTGAGTTGAACTAAGCATAAAGGTTTCAGCGATTAATAATGCTGTAGGAACAAGTGCTGCAAGTCCGCTTAATAGCATTCCGCCTAAATCGCCGCCAATCTCGCCCATAAAATATGATGCATTCATAGTAAACTCAATTCCTATAATTGCGCAGCCAATAATAAATGAACGGCGCATTTCTCTATTTAACCTGTTAACACCTTCTATACCGTATATTTCAACTCCATGCTGGATATAATTACTGAAGCCGTCTAACTTAAGAACATTTGAACCTGCAATTTTTTTGCTGCTTAAAAATGCGTTTGCAAATGCAAAAAATGCAAAAATGATTAAAAAAGTTGCAAGAACTAAGAAAACCGGACTCAGTCTTAAACCTGAAATTCTAACCCATCCTGCAGCTTCAGGAAAACACATTGCAAGAGTATTGGAAACGCCGTATGCTAAGAATGGTGCTGTAATAAATCCAAGTGCAATTTCACCAAACGATTTTATTTGAAGCATAAATTGCTTATCTTTAATATTTCTTATTTTAGCAGGACTTAGAGTATTTGTATAACGTTCAATC
Source organism: uncultured bacterium (assembly GCA_902797575.1). GTDB lineage: Bacteria > Cyanobacteriota > Vampirovibrionia > Gastranaerophilales > Gastranaerophilaceae > CAG-196. The sequence continues at coordinate 5,410 of CADBTL010000069.1, read as the reverse complement.
CACTGTTGGTATTCTTTTATTACGTGCTCAAAATCCTCTCTGTATTCTATAGAATCCAATTCTTGTTTCATCTCTACACTTGAATTTTTGTAATATCCGCATGCCATTGCCAGAGTAAAAGCTGTTCCTACAAAAAATAATGAGATTAAAACTGCAAACATTGGGAATGTTTTTGGAGCAATATAGTATAATACATTAATTAAGTATATAGCAGAATAGAATATCAAAGAAGAAATTACCATAACTCCTTCTGCAAGTTTTGATGTAGTAGAGTCGTTTCCTAATCTGTTTTGAAGATAATTATAAACGCCTTGTTTTAGAACTAAGCCTACACCATATATTATAGCTGCATAAACAAATATAAGTTTCATATTGGTAGGCATTTGAACAACGCTTCCCGCATCTTTAAGCGGTAAACCTGTTAAGTAGTTAGAAACACCAAAAGCACAAACTAATGATGCAAAGAAAAGTGCAATATGCAAGAAAATACCACCTTTGGAGTTTTGCGATATTTTTCTTTTTAAATCATTTATTCTTGCTCCGACTTCTTTTATTATACCAACTCTTGCATTTTCAATTTCAGATTTTCTTTTTTCTATCATGATTTTAGCTGCAGCATTAATATCGTTACCATAAATAGCTTTAATATCTGCTTCAGATATATTTTCATTTGCTATTTGTCTTGTAGTAGTTTCTCCAAGTACTTTTATGGTAATAAATTCATCGCTTCCTTCCACCATAATTTTGCAAAGTTTATCTATTTCTAATTGGGCAGGAATAGGTTTACCTTTAAATAAAAATTTTTGGTTGTGAAATTGATTTAATAATATACATTTATTAGTTTTAAGATCACATTGTACTGTGAGCATAAACTGAAAACCTAAATTCATTTGATAATCAGAATTTGCATTTGATGAAATATTAACCAATTCTTTGTCTGCAAATGTTTTTTCGCCATGTTTCGTAACAATTGTAAATGCCATATTATGAATTCTCCTATATTATTTTTTTGTTGTTTTTCTTCTATCGCCCGATTGCTTCTAAAAATCTGCGATTAATTTTATCTAATCCTGTTTCATTTGCAACAAGAAGTTTCTTTTCTCCTAAAATCGGACCAAGTTTTGTTTTAACCATATCCAATTTTTCAGGATGAGCGTATACAAACATCATCGCAATTTCAGGTATGTATTCTTTCACGCTTGCTAAATTCTGTGGTAATGTTTCCCAATTAATCTGTTTTTCAATAGCACCTTCGTTTTCAAGATCACCTATTACAACTACAGAAGGAATGTATCCCTCTTTTTTCATAGTTAAACAATGTTCAAATGCTTTTTTTATTGCTTCGCCATAGGCAGTTCCATAATCTTTTGAGTTATATTGAGTAAATGCTTCAACAGCTTTAGTTATACCTCTGGAATTACTTGGTGTTCCTTCATATATCAAATATGAGCTTTCTGAAACCTTTAGAATTTTGATTTCATCTTCAGGATCTAATATTGAACATAGAGATTTTAAATACTTAATTTGTTCAGGAAGTTTTTGTTGATTAGAAGCCGATGAATCTACTACAAATATTACAGCAGCTTTGTGAAAATCATCTACTTTGATATTTTTCAGTCCTACAAAAAGTAATTTTACTACTACCGTGATAAAAAATATTAGTAATCCTAGTATAATTAATCGTTTATTCATCATAATTCCCTTTTCTATCTTTTATGTAATATTTAGTATCCTACTGATATATTCAGAGGTTGCGTAAGGGTTAGCTCAAGTTCTGTGTAAGAAGGTATTTCAGCATCAACTCCTTTTTCTGCAGTTGAATATATAACTGAAGAACCTGCTCCAACGCCGGCACCTATTGCAACATTTCTACCTATATGATCACCGCCTGAGATTGCACCAACTAACAAACCTAATAATGCTCCAACAACAGCTGCTCCGGCTGCGCTTTTTACTGAATTACCGACTTTGCCTTCATTAGAAACAGTAAAATCAATTTCTTCTGTAGAAATATTGTAAACTTTATTATCCGGTGTAACAAGTTTGTTAAAGTTTATAACAACTCTGCCATTTCTGGAGCCGTACGAAGCCGGTCTTGCTTTTGATAAATTCCCGTAAACTAAACTTCCCTGCGGCGCAACTTCCATTCCGTTATATGTTAAGTTATTTGTTAACACTGCGATAACGCTGTCACCTTGCGAAGCAGTTGAAGTGTCAATTGCATTTTGTAAATATACAGGAATTTTTGTTCCCGAGCTTAATTGAGCTACATAACCTCTATACAAATTATTTTGTTGTGTATTTATATTTTTTGCTTGCTGCGGTGGTTCAAATGCCGGACTTTGTGGCTCTTCAAAGGTATAAGTCTTTAGAGCAACAGAATCTGAAGCAACTTCTTTTGCCAAGTTTTCATATATTTCTATCAAACTTGTATTGAAAGACTGTTCAACCGTAATTCCAAGTTTTTTTAAATTCTTCAAAATATTTTTATTAATTCTGTTATTATCATCTGATTGATAATAGTAAAACATATTTTCTCCGCTTTGCTGCGTAATAACAACGGCTGTTTGTTGGTTATTTTGTGAAATCCCGTAATATGGATTCTTTTTGACCAAGTGAAAATCTTGTGAGTTGAAAACATTTTCTACTATTGGCGCCAAATTTTCTGTTTTAATACTTTTTAAATAGTATAATTCGCTCAAAGCATAGCAATTACTAGTGCTTATGAAAAAAAACATTATGAGTATCGAAATAATTTTTTTCATTAGTTATTTATTTCCTTATCTTTTATCACAGTTTCTGTCACTTGTTTTGTTGTTGTCATAGAACCGTCTTTGTTAATTTTAAATAAATATTCTACGGTGTTTACAGAAAACGGTTCATGCATATTCGGTTGAGCTATACATATCCATAAGGTTAATGATACGACAGCTGCTAAAACGACGAATAATACCATCTTAAGACCAAACTTTATAAGTTTTATAAGTAGTATAGCAATAATAATTGCAACGACTATTCCAATAATTCCTAAATCCATAAAAAACCTTTCAAGTTACTTACATATTAGAATTATATAATTAAAACGATTAAATTGAAAATAGGTTCAGAAATTTTAATAAAAAAAACGTTTTTTGTAACATTAATTTGAGAATTTTCTAAAGCCCTTTTCTGTGCTTATTGTTCTACCTATTGCTTTAATTTTTCCTTCAATACAGCCTCTGCATTGCTGCGGATTCTCGTTAATACAAATTTTTCCCGGATAAATCTCATATTTTGTGCGATATTCCGTAGAAGTTACGTTTGGCATAACAACATTTGCACCGCTTTGAAGAGCTATTATTCTTCCGTTTGGATTTAATGTTTCCATAGCAGTTGTAGCAGGGATATTTATATCAGGAAGAATTAAACGAGTTATTGCCATAACCTTAAGTGCGAGCCAAAAATCTCCTTTGTCGGCTTTTGCAAGTGGAGTTTCTTGATGAGGTATAAATGGACCAATTCCAATCATATCCGCATTAAGTTCCTTAAAAAATAAGATATCATTTGCCAAAGATTCAATCGTTTGATTAGGAAGTCCAACCAAGCAACCAGTTCCTGTTTCAAAACCAAGTGATTTTAAATTATATAAACAGTTAACTCTATCTTCAAAGCTGGCATGCGGATGCATTTCTTTATAAAGTTTTTTGTCGGTTGTTTCTATTCTCAACAGATATCTATCTGCACCTGCTTTCTTAAAAGCTTTATATTCATCATACGTTTTTTCGCCGATACTTAATGTTAGGGCTACATCATATTTTTTGATTTCAGATATTATTTCAGTCATTTTATCTGCGTCATAATAATCATCTTCACCGGATTGGAGTACGATTGTTTTATAACCCATGTCAACAGCTTTTTTGACGTATAAAATAATTTCGTCTTTAAGAATCCTGTATCTGTCAATATTTTTATTTCCTGAGCGCAAACCACAATATTTGCATTGTCTTTTGCAAATATTAGAAAATTCTATAAGCCCTCTTAAATGTACTTCATCTCCGACATTTTTATGACGAACTTTATCTGCTTCGTTAAAAAGCCAATCATTTTTAGAATCATTATTCAGCAGTTCTATAATTTCGTGTTTATTCATAGTGATATTTTAGCATATATGATGTTGCGTAGAAAGATTTTTATTTTTTAGCAGATTCAAATATCTCAAGCGCTCTTTCGCAGATTCCGTTCATGTACGCAATAGCCATCCCGTAATTTACTATTGGTATATTTTGATCTTTGGCTCTTTTTATTCTGGATTTCATTTCTTGTTCATTTAACATACACCCGCCGCAATGAACAATTAAAGAGTATTCAGATAAATCTTGCGGAAATTCTCCGCCTTGTGTAAACTCAAAGTTCAATTCTTTTTTTGTATATTCTTCAAGCCAGTTTGGTAATTTAACTGTCCCAATATCGTTACATTGTCTGTGATGTGTGCACCCTTCAGAAATTAAAATTTTATCTCCGTCTTTTAAGTTAGGAATTTTATATGCTCCATTTAGCAAAGTTTTCAAACTGCCTTTATAATTTGCCATTAATATAGAAAAAGATGTTAGTACAATATTTTGCGGAACGATATCTTTAACTTTGTTAAACGCTTGGGAATCTGTTATTACATATTTTGGAGTAACTTTCCCTAATATTTCATTCAGTTCCTCAATCTGACAGCAGATTGCTGTTGCGTGACTATCTAAAACTTCTCTTAAAACATTTTGCTGAGGTAGTATAATTCTTCCTTTTGGTGCCGATTCATCAATTGGAATAACAAGAATTACAATATCGCCTGTTTTTAATTTGTCACGAATAATATATTTCTCTTGCTTATTGTTATTTATTATATGCCCGAGTTTTTCTCTTAGTTCATTTATCCCTTCTCCTGTAAGAGCCGATACATAAAATTTGTCAGGTTGTTTTTCTGTTAAATCAGATTTGTTAAAAACCTGTATGTAAGGGATTTTTCGACTTTCAAATTCTTTTATTAATTCTTTGTCTTCCTTTGCTATTCCGATAGTAGAATCTATAACTAAAACCGCTATATCCGTTTTATCCAAAATCTCTTTTGTTTTATTAATTCGTAGAATTCCTAAAGCTCCGTCGTCATTTATTCCTGCTGTATCAATTATAACAACAGGGCCTAACGGCAATATTTCCATAGATTTTTGAACCGGATCTGTTGTAGTTCCTTTTATATCAGAAATGACAGATAGCTTTTGATTTGTAACTGCATTTACTATGCTTGATTTACCTGCGTTAGTGCATCCAAAAAATGCTATATGCGGACGTTCTGATTTTGTAAGCTGCATAATATTCCTCTTGCGAAGTGATAATTTTATAACAGGTGTATTTTAACATAATAAAGAAATATTTTGTAACAAAT
>CADBTL010000068.1 GCA_902797575.1 uncultured bacterium | reverse complement strand
TACGGAGTTCTTCCATATAGTTTCTTGCTTCTTCAGAAGAGCGCATATCAGGCTCAGATACGATTTCCAACAGCGGCGTTCCTGCACGGTTCAAGTCAACTAGAGAGTATGTTGCACCGTTAATACCTGCTGCACCAACGTGTACGAGCTTACCTGCATCTTCTTCCAAGTGTGCACGTGTAATTCCTATTCTTTTACCTTTCACATTTAACCAACCGTTTATACAAATAGGCTCGTCATATTGAGAAATTTGGTAGCCCTTCGGAAGATCCGGATAAAAATATTGTTTTCTGTCAAACTTACATCTTGACGGAATTTCGCAATTTAGTGCAAGACCTAATAATATACCCATATTTACGCATTCTTTGTTTAATACCGGTAAAACTCCTGGCATGCCCAATGTTATTGCACTTATATGTGAATTTTGTTCACTGCCGAATTCAGTTGAATCCGGAGCAAATATTTTCGACTTTGTTTTTAATTGAGCATGAACTTCAAGCCCTATAACAACTTCGTACTTATCTCTCAAATTTGTCATAATACATCCTCACTCTTTAAAAGTCATTCTATCATAAACAGAACTAAATAAAAATTTTATATGTTGGTATTAAAAGATATTTCATCTAATTTTTGGTATATAGCTGACATACAAATATACAAAAAATCATTTGGTAATGAAGTATTTAACATTTCAAAATCCGGTATAGTAAATTTAAAATTAAATCCTACATTGTATAATATATTATCTGACTGAATAATATATGAGTTTACAAATCCTATAAAATTTGCTTTCTCTGACAATAATAAATTTTCTAATCGTTTTGAATATTCTGTTAATAAATTTAAATCAATCTCTTTTTTAGGGAATGTTAAAAGATGCTTTCCGTCAAATAAAGATATGACTTCTTGTTTTTTACCATTTATCATTTGTTCCAAGTAAACCGTTTTAGATATTTCAGGAGAATTGTGAAATATACTTTCTTTTATCTCAATAACTTCTTGCATAGAATTTGCTTTTTTTAAAATCCCGTCAGCTTTTACTAAAACAGGAAAATCTATTGGAAGATTGATTTTACGCGGAACATCTATTAAGTATTTTTGCAGCATAGTACGTGCAAAGTTATGAGACAGTTTTAATTCCGTCCACTCCGATGTTACGGCAAAACAGTTAATAAAATGTTGTCTCATGACATTTGAAATGCCTTCTAATATCCATTTTTCTTCTTCTACCAAGACTATATCAATTTGTAAGCTTTTACATTTTTGAGCTAATTCTTTGAATGTATTAAATTTTATTCTGATGGTATTTGAAACTTCATTTTCTGAGGTTACATAGAGCTTATTCAGATACTTTGACGCTAAAATATGTTGAATATATTGGCTTTCTTTTGTACTGACAATTAAAACATTTAGTGCTTGCATCCGTTGCAGCCTCCGCAATTTCCGCCACACCCACGCTTGTTATTTAGTAATAAAGAGATATCAATCGAAGTATTATTGATAATACTTTCTATTACAAGTGGGAATATTATTTGCTCTAGATATTCAAGCTCTTGTTTTAGTTCAACGTAATTTGTATCATTTTTTATAAAAACAGGATATTGAGTTAATATTTTATTTGAGCCGGTATAGTAAATTGTAATTCCGGTAACTTTAACCCCTTCTAACAGAGCCTGTTTAACAGGATCATCCGACTTAAATGCAGGCAGCAAAGAGTAGTGGCAAGCTATCGCATTATTATACTTGTTTTTATCTCCGTTAATCAAAATTATGATATCATCCGAGTTATATTCAGGCGACTCGTTTTCAACATTACCAAAAAGATGTACTCGAATATTTGCATATTTTTCTAATTGATACAAAATTGCATCAATTGTAGGTGTATACGTGGAATATGAAATAATAACGTTCTTCATATTAACATTGTATCATATACTATTCTTCTGCAGTTAATAACAATACATTAATCTCGGATATTAAATCTTCGTTAGTTGTTTTAACTGCGTGAACCAAAGCTTTTTTAAGCAGAGATTGAGCTTTATGCGGACAGTTGAAATTTAGCATTAATTCTGCAGCTGCTTTATAGTTAAGTGCTACATCTTCATTAGAATTAGTTTTCTCATAATTTTTTACAGCTTCTGCATAAAACTTTAAAGCTTTATCATTTTTCTTGAATTGAACACAAGCTTCAGCTGTATTACTAAGAACGTACCCTTTCATTGAAAAATCAGAAGTTTGTTCTACTAATTTTCTTGCAGTTTCATAATAATCAAATGCAGTTTCGCTATACTTATCAGTTAAAATATTAGCCATTTTTGTTAACGAATCTGATTGACCAATTAAATCATCTGATTTACCTGCATATGATATTGATGTGAAGTAATGATTCATCGCAGGCTCAATTTGGTTTACATCATCATAAATTTGCGCCATTGAATAATGAGCTTTTGATTTTACGTTAACATCAGTAGTATACTGAAGTGATTTATTGTAGCTGTTCAGAGCTTGAACAACATGGTCGTTATCATCATAAATTTTACCGATTTCTAAACAAATTCTTGATTGAGTTTCTTTATCGTTAATCTCTGAAGCTCTGTTAAATGCTTCTTTGAATATCATCATTGCTCTTTGAGGGTTATTATTAAATGCATGCTTTTTTGCTTCCACAAATAATGATTTTAATTTTGTATCCTGCGGAATTATTGAAATATTAGGTTTTTGAGAAATTGCATGTTTAGCTTGAGTAAACTCTTCTTCAAGAGTTAATTCTTCAGGTTCAATTTCTACATAACCATCTTGATATTCAACATTTTCGTTAGTTTGTGCAATATTTGTTTGAGCAATATTTCCGGTATTATCAACATTCTCAATTTGCGGTTGAATTTCTTCTTGTGTTATTTCTTGTTGAACTTCTTCTTGAGAAGGTGTGTTATTATTATCCGGAAATTGTACTAAGAAATTAGGATTTATATCATTTTCATTATATGCATAGTCAATTCGCTGCAAAAACAACGCATCAAGCCAATTTTGAACGACCTTTGATTCTTTATTTAAAGTCTCGGATATATATTTGTCCAAAATGGATGCTGCTATTTTTAAGTTGCTTTGAACAAGTTTAACTTGAGGTTTACTTGTTTTTACATTCTCTATTACAGTCTTTAAATACTCTTCTACCTGTTCTTCAATATCCGGTGGTGTTGCAATTGCCTTAATTGTATTTCTAAAATCTTTTAATATTTGTGCAATATTAACTTTGTTGCTCTTTACTTGTTTGGGCCCCATCGATACCTGCTGCACAGGCTGATTCATAGGATAATATCCGTTTTGAATAGTCTGATATTGTATTGCATTAGGTTGATTATGATGGATTGTTGGCGGTGTGTGAACTGCATAACTTTGTGTTGTATTATTTATAGCCTTTGAATACGCATTTGCCGCAGGTGAATATATGGGATTTCTCTGCCCTGCAGGATTATTTTCTTGTTGTTCTTGCGCTCTTCCTCTTGCTACTGTTTGCCTTTGATTTTGCTGCTGTTCACGAGAATTTTGGTTGTGACCGTTTTCATCAGTAGCACCTTGTTTTGTTTGATAGCCCTGTGTTTGCTGAGGATAGCGAGGGCGAATTGTATTCATCGTATTATACAACTTTATTACCGTCCTTCCTTTAATAATATCGGCATATTATTAATATTCTTGACTGCAAGTTAAAAATATCATCCGTTTAGATGATTATTCTTTAATGAATTTTGTAATAAAGTCAATGTTCATTTTTATACTTTCATATTGGAACCGGATGTGTTGTTATATAAATTTGGATTTTTGTTCATATCAATATATGTTTTTTGCACTCTTGAGGCTGTCATATTTCTTAATACCGGAGTTACCATGTTGCAGGAAATAACACTTGCCCCTATAGTTCCCATTGTAGTTACAAAGTTTTTATATGACTCGTAAGATTCAAGAATTTTTGCATTCTTAGGATCTTTTGCCAAAACTTTATCTAAATCAAAATCAAGTTTCCCTACTTTATTATGATAAAGATCTTTATTTTTATTAAGAAAATCTCGTACAGTTTGAGGAGCAACTTTACCTGTTTTTGCCATTTTCATAATTGCAACTTTAGTAAGCATTGTTATTGCAAAAAATCCGCCGACATTTATAACTGCATCCATTAACTCTTGAGGTAATAGAAAACTCTTTTTTTCTGATGAGATTTTGTCATTCTTAAAAATTGCTCCTATTTGCGCTGCAGATGACAAAATCCAGCCCATGGTACCTGTATATATAATCATTTTAGAAGTGTCTTTTTGGAAAGTATCATAAACCCATTTCAGACCTTTTTGGAAAAGTGAATTATTCATTTTTTACCTCACTTTCCTTGTTAACATTGTCTTTTTCATCAAGCTCATTTTGAACTTTAATATGTGAACGTTTATTCAAATAGTTAGTAAAAAATATTGTAAGCGGCGCATCTAACACAAAATTTGTTATACACATCGCCGCAAGTGCAACAGCCATTGATAATGCGGAACGATAGTTCTTCAAGCTATTCACATCTCTTGACATCTTTTTTATGTAATCTTTTGGTAAAAGCCATTTTTGCCAATTTTTAGTTCCGTTGACATTTGTCATTTTCTCTACCATTTTATAAACAGGTCCTCGAACTACAAACATACCGACTAAAGTTCCCGCTACAATTTTAGAAATGGTTCTATTTCTTGATACTGTTCGCGTTTCTTCATCAACTCTGTGGTTATAATAGTCTATAGCCGGCTGCGTTAGTAGTGCTGTAGCTCCCATAATTCCTCTATTCCACATCGGATCGCCAACAAAATGACTGGTTTTATTCCATATCTCTACAGATTTCTTGTCCTCTTTAGAAGTGTGCGACGGTGAAGCGTCAAGAAGTTTTTGCCCCAAACGTTTAATCCAGTTTGGAGTTTTTTTCCCACGCATGGAAATAGCATTATCATTGTTAACAGGATAAATATTCATACAACACTTCCATATCTATAAAAACAATTTGGATTGAAAAATTGACATAATATTTACAAAAATTTACATTGTTTGTGTTAATATTAATGTAATTGGAGTAAAGAAAAATGATTACAATTAAAGATGTAGAGCACGTTGCTAAATTAGCACGTTTAGAATTAACAGAAGAAGAAAAAGAAAAGTTTACTAAGCAGTTGGGAGATGTTCTTAAACACGTAGATGCAATGAATGAAGTTGATACTTCAAACATTGAACCGATGGCACATGCAATAGATTTTGTAAATGTTATGAGAGAAGACAAAGTCTATTATGAACAAACAAAAGAAGAGCTTATGAAAAACGCTCCTGATGAAGAAAACGGATTTTTCAGAGTTCCCAAAATTAATTAGGGTTTTTGTTTGCTGCTATTTATATAACTAAATTACCATGTCGCAATCTGCTATGGTAGTATTTATGTATGGAGATTTAACTATGACAAAGTATATATTTATAACCGGCGGTGTTGTAAGTTCTTTAGGTAAAGGTATTATTGGAGCATCTCTTGGTAAATTACTGAGAGCAAGAGGTTTCTCTGTTGCAATACAGAAATTTGATCCATACATAAATGTAGACCCCGGAACTATGAGTCCATTCCAACATGGTGAAGTTTTTGTAACAGATGATGGTGCAGAAACTGATTTAGACTTAGGGCATTATGAAAGATTTATTGATTCGAACTTTTCCCAACTTAGCAGTGTAACATCAGGCAGTGTATATCAAACGGTTATACAAAAAGAACGCAGAGGAGATTATTTAGGCGGGACAGTACAGGTTATTCCGCATATTACAAATGAAATAAAGTCTCGTATTGTAAAAGCACAAAAACAATTCAAACCGGATTTTCAAATAATAGAAATAGGCGGTACGATTGGAGATATTGAGGGATTGCCGTTTATTGAAGCAATACGGCAATTTAAAACAGAAGCCGGAATCGGTAATGCTATCAACATACATTGCACTTTATTACCATACTTACAGACATCGGGAGAATTAAAAACTAAACCATCGCAGCATTCTGTTTCTGTATTAAGGAGCTATGGCTTGCAGCCGGAATTATTAGTTTGCAGAACTTCTAAAGCAATTCCAAAAACAGAAAAAGAAAAACTTGCATTATTTTGTTCAGTTGCCAAAGAAGCTGTTATAGAATGCAGAGATATGAAAAGTATATACGAAGTTCCTTTAGCATTAGAAGAACAGAACTTTGCAAATGTTGTGTTAAAACTTTTAAATACCGAAGAAAGAAAAGCAAATTTATCAGCTTGGACAAGTCTGGTAGACAAAATTAACCATCCGAAATCCGTTATAAAAATTGCAATAGCAGGTAAATATACGAAATTATCTGATGCGTATATATCAGTAGTAGAGTCAATCAAGCATGCCGGATATGCTAATCAGGTTAAGACAGAAATCAAATGGATTAATTCAGAAGAATGCGTAGATAATGAAAAATGCAAAGAATTAATGCAGGATGTAGATGGTGTAATTGTGCCAGGCGGATTTGGAATTCGCGGTATCGAAGGTAAATTAAATGTAATAAAATATGTCAGAGAAAATAATGTTCCGTTTTTAGGAATTTGTCTTGGTATGCAGTGTGCTGTTATAGAATATGCAAGAAATGTAGCCGGTATAAAAGGTGCAAATTCTACCGAATTTGACGAAAATGCAATTAATCCCGTAATCGATTTGATGCTTGAGCAAAAGAACGTTAAAGGATATGGTGCAACAATGCGTCTGGGTGCTTATGAATGTAATTTAAAAAAAGGAAGTAAGGCTCATGCAGTATATGGTTCAACAAAAATATCAGAAAGACACAGACACAGATATGAAGTTAATACCGATTATATAGATGAGCTAAAGAAAGCAGGACTCGTTTTTTCAGGGATGTCACCCGACGGAATGTTATCTGAAATTATAGAATTACCACAGCTTGATTGGTTTGTAGCATGCCAGTTCCATCCTGAATTTAAATCACGACCAGAAAGACCCCATCCATTGTTTAGAGGTTTAATTGATACAGTCGTTAAACAAAAGGGTTTAAATTCATAGGTTACATTTGATTTCTATTCGGATATTATTCTCGAATTATCCGATTGTACACCTTTTCCATCGATAATTTATATGATAATCTTATTTTATGAAGAAAGTTATATTTACAATTTTTTGGCTTGTAATTATAGGAGTAGGATTAAAATGTTGTTTGAGAGCTGATATTCCCGAAAAGGAGGATAATGTCATAACAACTCCTGATATTAGTAAAATAGAATATCCGGCTGACAACAAGAATATTATATTAAACGGTTTTGACTACCTTCAGTCACAAGCACCGCTTGGCAGATTTGGAGGAGAAATTGTAATATCCGCAATCGGAGAGGGCCCTAAAACTTTTAATCCTTGCAACACAAAAGATGCAACATCTTCTGCAATGGCAGGTCTTATGTTTGACGGATTGTTAACCACCCATCCTAAAACAGGCAAAGTTGTTCCCTTACTTGCAAAGTCTTATGAAGTAAATGGTAATGACTATACAATTCATCTAAGAAAAGGAATTAAATGGACGGATAGCAAAGATATAACAGCAGATGATGTAATGTATACATATAATGAGATTGTATTTAAAGGACTTGGTAATCCTTCTGCTATGGATGCGATGATGATAGAAGGGAAATTGCCTGAACTTACGAAAATTGATAATTACACAGTTAAATTTACTATACAAAAACCTTTTGCGCCTTTTTTGAGACAACTTTCTTATCCGATTGTTCCGAAACATTATTTTAAACCATATTCGGATAAAGGAGCTTCAACTTTTAATGCTTTTTTGAATCCTGACACAAATCCAAAAAGCATTGTTTCAAACGGGCCATTTAAATTAAAAGAATATGTTGCAGCACAAAGAGTTGTTTTCGAAAGAAATCCTAATTATTATAAGGTAAATTTAAATAATGAAAAGCTCCCTTATATAGATAAACTTATCTATTTGATTGTTGGTGATACAAATAATGAGATTTTAAAATTTGAAGCAAAAGAAATAGATTTAATCGGATTAAAGGGAAATAATGTTGCAAGATATAAAGAAAAAGAAGCAAATTCTGATTATACAATATACAATTTAGGACCTGATACGGGAACTCTTTTTCTTACGATTAATTTGAACGGCAGAAAAGATAAAAACGGTAAATATTATGTTAATCCCGTTAAACAAAAATGGTTCCAAAACAAAAACTTTAGACAAGCAATAAATTATGCAATCGACAGGAAAAGTATGATTCAGAATATTGCATTCGGTGTTGCAGAACCTCTTTTTACAGCAGAAAGTTTAAACTCAATTTATTTAAATCGAAATTTAAAAGCAATTTCAAGAGACAAAGTAAAAGCTATGCAGCTGCTTAAAGATGAAGGCTTTGAATATAAATACGGAAAATTATATGATAAAAACGGTAATTACGTGGAGTTTGACCTTTATACGAACGCAGGCAATCTGGAAAGAGAAGCTCTTGGTGTGATGATAAAACAAGATTTAGAAGAGCTTGGCATGAAGGTAAATTTTAAACCAATAGAATTCAATTCTTTAGTGAATAAATTAACAAATACATACGACTGGGACTTTGCCATAATGGGACTTACAGGTTCTCCACTTGAACCTCATGACGGGAAAAATGTATGGACATCAACAGGTTCGCTGCACATGTTCAATATGAGAGGCAGCAGCAATGCAGATTCATATATTTACACTTGGGAAAAAGAACTTGATGAATTATTTGGAAATGGAGCATTAAAACTGAATTTTGAAGAAAGAAAACCAATATACGACAGATATCAGGAGATTGTATATGAAGAAAATCCGGTAATTTATTTATATTCTCCTACCAGAATTATTGCAATAAGGAAGAAAATTAAAAATATATTTCCGACTCCTTTGAGCGGATTATTATATAATTTAGATGAGATATACATTGATAAAAGCTGTCCAGCAGGCACTTCGGAGGTTAAGTAGTGGGAATTACCAAATATATAACAAAAAGAATATTACAAGTTATACCGCTGCTTATACTGGTTTCTTTAATCAGCTTTTTTATAATACGACTTTCCCCTATTGATCCACTTGCGGAATTAAGGCTAAATCCTTCAATATCAGAAGAAACTTTGCAAAAAGAAATTAAACGTCTAAATCTGGATAAACCGATAGCAATTCAATACATATCATGGGCAAAATCTTTTGTTAAAGGTGATTTAGGTTATACAAGCGACGGTGAAAAAGTATCCGTAAAATTAAAAGAAAGAATTCCTAATACATTATTGTTAACATCAATAGTTATTTTCTTAACATGGATGGTTGGAATACCGTTGGGTATTATCGCAGCTGTCAAAAAAGAAACAGCCTTTGACAGAATATTAACCGTACTGTCAAGTATTGGAATGGCAATTCCGTCATTCTTTTTTGCAATACTTTTGTTAATGTTTGCGGTAAAAACAGGCTGGTTTCCTGTTGGCGGTCTAACAAGCTATAATTTTAATGATATGAATTTATTTCATAAATTCATAGATTTATCAAAGCATTTGGTACTTCCTGTCGCAGTTCTCTTTGCAATATCACTTTCAGGACTTCAAAGACAAATGAGAGCAAATATGTTAGAAGTATTAGACAGCGATTATGTTAAATTTGCAAGAGCAAAAGGCTTAAGTGAATTCAAAGTTGTTTTTAAACATGCTCTAAGGAATGCCGTAAATCCGATGATTACACTTCTTGGATTTGAATTTGCGGGTTTGCTGAGCGGTGCTGCATTAACGGAATATGTATTTCAATACCCCGGACTTGGCAGATTAATACTTGAAGCTGTAATGAAATCGGATATAAATTTAGTTATGGCATCACTAATGATAGGAACAATCATGTTAATACTGGGTAATCTTATTGCTGATATTTTACTTATGCTTACTGATCCAAGGACTAGAAAAACACAGGAGGCAAAGTAATGGAATTTTTAAATAAGTTATTCAAAGATAAGTTTGCTAAATGTGCTTTTATTATTCTTGCAGTATTATATTTTGTTATACTATTTGCGGATTTTATATCTCCATATACAAGCACCTATTCAAACAGAGATATGGCATATGCTCCTCCATCTAAGATTTATACAATAGATGAAAAGGGGAAACTGTCTTTACCATACACTTATAATTATGTAAGACAATATGATTCATCTCTTATGCAAACTGTTTTTAAACAAGACAGAAGTAAAAAATATTATTTAAAAATATTTCCAAAAGCAGAAAAACATAAAATATTAGGAATTATACCGACTTCAAGACATTTATTCGGAACAGAAAATGGCGGACAAATATATCTTCTTGGAACAGACATAAACGGAAGGGATGTTTTTTCCCGTCTGCTGTATGGCGGTAGAATATCTATGACAGTTGGTTTTTTAGCCCTTTTTATAGTATTTCCTATAGGCCTTTTATATGGCGGTATATCAGGGTATTTAGGCGGAATCATTGATACTTTGATGATGAGATTTGCAGAAGCGACTATGGCAATACCGAGTTTTTATCTGTTGATTATATTAGCAGCAATATTACCATCCGGTATGACAAGCGTGCAGCGGTTTTCGCTTATTGTTGTAATTCTTGCGCTAATAGGTTGGGCAGGGTTTGCACGAGTTGTCAGAGGGATGGTTTTGTCTATAAAAGAGGAAGATTTTGTGCAGGCGGAAAAGGTTATGGGGGCTTCTAAACTGCGAATTATATTGAAGCATATACTTCCTCAGACTACAAGCTATGTAATAATTGCAATGACGTTAAGTATTCCTTCATACATATTAGCGGAATCCGGCTTAAGCTTTTTAGGGCTGGGAATTCAACAACCGGATGCCAGTTGGGGGAATATGTTAAAAGAAGCACAAGAATTCACAAATATTTTATACAGACCTTGGCTTTTAACTCCGGGAGCATTAATATTTGTAGCTGTATTATCCTTTAATTTACTGGGAGATGCAATAAGAGATATACTTGATCCAAAATCTGAAAATAAATATACGAGGTAAGTTTCTCATACTTTTGGTCGATATTTTTTATTTTAGTGTAAAGTTTTGTAAATTATTGTCGATAAGAAATTTGACTATCTTAGTAAAAACATTAAGTACATATCAAGAAAGGTTTAACTAAGTATGGCAGGAATAGTACAAATTTTAGCAAATGTATTAACATCAGCACCAAAGGTGCAATCATCATCAATTTCAAGAACGGGTTCTAATCCTTTTGCGCAAGGCGGCAGCACAGGAAATCCGTTTGTAACATCCATGGATAATTTATTTGTAAACTATGGGCAAAATAAACCTGTTTCAGGCGGTTATTTTGCAGGTTACTATAATAATCAGCCTAACATTGTAGGCCGACGGTTATTTATTGAAGTCTAGACTCAAAAATATACGAATCAAATTCCCAAATTAAAGCCATCAAATAATGAATGGCTTTTTATTTTTGCAGATAAAAATGTTTGAAAAATAAAAAGTTTATGATAGCATGAAAGTATCTTAGAAGGAGACATGGCCGAGTAGGCTGAAGGCGGCACCCTGCTAAGGTGTTATGTGGGGCAACCTGCATCCTGGG
>CADBTL010000067.1 GCA_902797575.1 uncultured bacterium | reverse complement strand
AGAAATATAACGAATGTAAGTTTACTCAGGGGTAAATATAATTTGGGGTTAATCTTTAAGCATCTCCGCTTGTCGAAAAATGCCAATAATCCAAGACAAAAAAATATTCCCCTCTCCTATTTTATAGGAGAGGATACAAGCTGTAGGCAACTTTGTTGCCGTACAACTTGTTGGTGAGGTAAATATTTAACCTCATCTGTTGTTGTAAATTTCGCTTACGCACATTAACAACAACTTCTTCTCCTAATTGTAATTAGGAGAAGGGAATATTCCTTTACCGTCATTGGTGAGGTCTTTATGTTACAATTAATGCATGGATAAAAAGTATTATACTGCACGAATGTTAAGGAAAAATTCTACAATTCAAGAAAGACGTTTGTGGAACTTACTTAAAAACAGGCAGTTTCACAATTTACGATTTAAGAGACAAGTTCCTATAGGAAATTATATTGTTGATTTTTTGTGTCTTGAAAAACATCTTGTTATAGAAATCGATGGCGGACAACATAATGAACCGGAAAATATTGAATATGATAAATGCAGAACACAATTTTTAGAAAGTAATGGGTATAAAGTTATAAGATTTTGGAATAATGATATATTTAAAAATATTGATGGTGTAATGGAAGAAATATCCAAACATATTAATTAATATCTAACCTCACCCGCAGATGTAGTTCACTTCGTTCAAACATCTGCGACCTCTCCTAAAACATTAGGAGAGGGGAAATACTATAAAATTTGCCAGGGGTAAATATTATATTAATTCTTTTCAGCTAATACAGGTGTGAGCATGTTTAATTTACGCAAAAACAAAAACTAAGTGCATTTTTGTGATGTAAAAATTTGTTTTATTTATAGTATTTTTGGAATAAAATTATATGTATTGGAGAGGACGTATGGAAGAAAAAGTTTTAGTATTAGGTTTGTCAAAAAGCGGTATTGCAGCTGCTCAAGCGGCAAAGCAAAGAGGCTGTGATGTATATATAACTGAAGGTAAAGAACCAAAAGACGAATATAAAGAAAAAATAGATTATTTAAAGGGTATCGGTATTCATATAGAAACAGGAGGACATACAGATAAGTTTATAGAAGGCGCAAAATACGCAGTTACAAGTCCGGGAATACCCCCTAAGTCAGAGATATTTCAAAGATTGCATGAGAAAAATATTCCTATA
Source organism: uncultured bacterium (assembly GCA_902797575.1). Taxonomy (GTDB): domain Bacteria; phylum Cyanobacteriota; class Vampirovibrionia; order Gastranaerophilales; family Gastranaerophilaceae; genus CAG-196. The sequence goes on along the minus strand of CADBTL010000067.1, from coordinate 6,563 downwards.
ATATCAGAGATAGAATATGCATATAGAAATACTGATATTCCGTTTATTGTAATAACAGGAACCAACGGCAAAACAACGACAACCGCACTGGTTTCTCATATATTAAGCAAGAACTATTCTGCACCGGTTTGCGGAAATATAGGAGTTCCACCTTCATCTTTAATAGATGAGAAACTTGATTTTCTTGTTTGCGAAGTAAGTTCTTTTCAAGCGGAAATGACGACTTCGTTTAAAGCAAAAATTGCTTGTTGGACGAATTTTACTCCGGATCATATCGACTGGCATGGCGGCTTGGAAAATTATTTTAAAGCAAAAGCAAAACTTTTTCTTGGTGAACAAGCGCCTGAGTATTCAATTTTGAATGCAAAAGATTCTAGATTAGTTGAGTTTGCTAAAGAATGCAAAAATGTTATTTTCTTTGATGATGATAAAGATTGTTATATTAAAGGCGGTTCTATATATTATAAAAATGAAGAAATAATTACACTTGAAGATTGTCCTTTAATTGGACACCATAATTATCAAAATATAATGTGTGGTATAGTTATTGCAAAACTTATCGGAATGAAAAATTCTGATATTAGAGAAAGAATTATGTCATTCACTCCGCCGGCTCACAGGCTCGAAAAAATCAGGGAGTTTGATGGAATTACGTTCTATAATGATTCAAAAGCTACTAATCCGGAAGCTTCAATTGTCGCAATAGACTCGTTTAATGATGTCGATGTGGCTCTTATTTTAGGCGGCAGAGACAAAAACACAGATTTAAAAGAAATGTGCGATTCTATTAATAAACATATTCATACTGTTCTTTTAATCGGAGAAGCAACGGAACGATTTGAAACTAATCTGAAAAATAACGGATTTAGTAATATAATTAAAGAAGGAAGTATGGAAGAAGCGATAGATAAGGCAATTAGTTTAAAACCTGATGTTGTATTGCTTTCACCTGCTTGTGCAAGTTTTGATATGTTTAAGAGCTACGAACACAGAGGAGATGTTTTTAGAGATTATGTCTTATCCAAGTAACGACAATTTAAGCCCTCAGAATATGCAATCGGATAGACCTCTGCTTATCGCAGTTATATTTCTTGTTGTAATCGGACTTATGGCTATATTCTCCGCAAGTGCTCCAAAGTGTGTCGAGATGGGATTAAATCCGGCAAGATTTTTAATTCAACAAATATTAGGTGTAATTGTAGGATTCGTTGGCTTAAGGATTTTATCTAATTTTCATTATAAAAAATTGTTGTCTTTAACTATGCCTTTTGCTGTATTCGTTATATTTATGCTTATTTTGGTAAAAGTAGCCGGTGTTACTGTTAACGGCGCACAAAGATGGATAAATATCGGTCCGCTTAATTTGCAGCCGTCTGAATTTGCAAAACCTGCTGTAGTAATGCTTCTTGCTGCTGTTTTTTCAAAAAATGCACTTCTGTTAGACGAAAAGAAAATTACAAGGGCTTTTATTCCGATATTAATAATGATAGGATTAATCTTTATTCAACCGAATTTAAGTATGGTAATTTTGCTTTTGGCAACGTCTGTTGCAATATATTTGTGTGCAGGAGGATCTTTTAAACTAATTTGTGCTTATGCATCTTTAATGATTCCTCTTTTGTTATTGAAAGGTTTGAAAGGGTATCAATCCTCAAGAATTACAACGTGGCTTCATCCAGAATCTGATCCGCTTGGTGCAGGGTATAATATTATACAATCTCTTGTAGCTTTTGCGTCAGGTGGTTTGTATGGTGTTGGTTACGGTAGTTCAAAACAAAAACTTGCGTGGCTTCCGGAAGCTCATACAGATTTTATATACGCAGTTATAGGTGAGGAACACGGTTTTATAGGCTGTTTGTTAATTATTTGTTTGTTTTGGACAATTCTTCAACGAGGTTTTCATATAGCCGCAAAATGTCAGGACAGCTACGGAAAACTACTGGCGCTAGGTTTAACTTTTTCTATTTGTTTTCAAGGTTTTACAAATATGTTTGTAGCAAGTTCTTTCGTTCCTGCAACGGGTATCCCAATGCCGTTTATAAGTTACGGCGGATCATCCATTATGGTTTCATTATGGATGATTGGAATTTTATTAAATATATCAAAAGATAATGTAAAAAGAGGAAGATTTGGCAATGTCAGAAGCATACAATAATAAGTATTTTGTAACCGGCGGCGGAACCGGCGGACATATTTACCCTGCTCTAGCTGTAGCAGATACGCTTACGCAGCAAGGTGCAAAAGTTTTTTATGTCGGTAATAAGCGTAATATGGAATTTGAACTTGCTTCTAAGAAAGGTTATAAATTTTTGCATGTAAGTATAAAAGGTATGCCAAGAGGTCTGAATCCGAAATTTTTCTGGTGGGGAGTAAAGTTAGTAAAAGCTATAATACGTTCAGTCAGATATATTCAAAAATATAAACCCAATGCAGTTTTTGCAACCGGCGGTTATGTCTCAGCACCAATGATATTTGCTTGCAGAATTACAAAAACTCCATATATTATGCATGATTGTGATGCAATGCCTGGGCTTGTAACACGAAAACTTTCTAAAAGAGCAAAATACGTAACTTTGGCATTTGAAAAAGCAAAAAAATATATACCGAATAAACATGCAATTGTAACGGGTAATCCTATTCGAGAGGATTTTAAAACATTATCAAAAGAATCAGCAAAAGCTCAATTAGGTCTTTCTAACGGTATGACGCTTGTTATAATGGGCGGTTCTCAAGGAGCAAAATCTATTAACATAACTGCAGTCGAATTGTTAAAGGAACTTTCGCAAGAATTAAACATTCAAGTTATTTTTCAGACAGGTAAAAAAAATTATGATGAGGTAATAGATAGATTAAGACAATTTTATCCTAATTGGGAGCAAGATAAAAATCTTGTAATAAAACCGTATTTTGATAATATGATAGCAGTTTTAAAATCAGGCGATATTGTAATATCAAGGGCAGGTTCTTTAAGTTTGTCAGAAATTTGTGCTTCAGATATAGCACCGATATTAGTGCCATATCCATATGCAGCTGCTGATCATCAAAGAAAAAATGCAAAAACTCTTTTAGAAAGCGGCGCTTGTATATATATAGAAGACAAAGATTTAGAGCCTAATATATTAAGAGAAAATATAGTAGAGCTTATAAATAATCCTATAAAGATGAAATATCTGAAGCAAAACGCTTCATATTTAGCTAAATATAATGCTTCACAAGAAATTGCCGGCTTTGTTCAAAATATAGCAAAAAAATATTAAATTCTTAATAGAATTCCATATCCTTTAATTTGCTTATTATTTTTTTCTTGAGGATTATTTTTAATATATGTTTTCAATATTTTTCTTGCTTTAAAGTAATTTTTATTTTTGATATATGTATTTGCAAGAGCAATAACATAATTTCTATTGTTAGGATCTTTCGCAGCCAATTCTGTATATATTTTTATGCCTTTTTCTAAATTACCTTCTTTTATATATACTTCTGCATCAAGAACTTTTAATTCATCTTCCGTTTTGTATTCTTGTGCTTTCTCAATAAATATATGTGAAAGTTCGTAATTCCCGTCATAATAATGGGCTATTGCCAAGTTAAAATACACCATATATTTAGTTTCTTTATCGTTAGCAAGTCGTAATGCTTTTTCCAGATTCGCAATAGCAGCAGCATATTTTTGTTGATTTAATAAAGATTGCGCCATATCAATGTATCCGGCAGGAACAGTTGGAGCTTTATTTATGTATCTTTTAGCCTCGTTAGCTTTGTTTTTTGTTATTTCATTCTCATCACCGATAATTAAATAAGGAATGTATTCGTATTGAAGCTCGTTTGCATTTGTTATGTCAGGTTTTATCTTGTAAAATAACTCTAATGTTAACTTATCTGCTTCGGAAAGCTCTTTCCTTTCGTCATTTGAATTTGAACTGTTATCTTTAGATATATACATTATGTTTTCTTTTTCAAAACAGTGCCCCATAAAACCGAGTGCGTGAAATACTTCGTGTAAGGCTGTATTATACATTTGATTGGGCGAAAATATATTCCCGTCCAAGTTGTAAATACCAAAATCTATTGTCATTTTTTCAAGTTTATTGTTATTAAAATATGGAGTAGTGGTTGCAATCACGTATTTTTGTCCAAATTCGGCATTTTGTGTTTTTTTATCATTAAAGGTAACTGAAATATCTGCATTGCCTGTGTATACCCTTTTGAATCTGATTCTTACAGAGCTAACTCTCTCCAAAGTGTCAAAAGAGTCATTTACAGCTTCTACAAGTTCTTCCGGTGTATTTTTAGTTTTTTTAATTGTATAAGTGATTGGCATTTTACCCCAATGCATTATCTTATTATTTAAAGGAGCTTGTTTTACATAGTTATTAGGGTATTTGTTGTGTATTTCTTTTTTTAAATTCCGAAGAAAATACTTAGCTGATTCTGAGGCTGAATCTTGAATCTCACCTTCCGCAAATCTGACTATTTTTTCTTGAGCATCTATGGTTAAAGGAGAATTAACAAGTGTGTTAACGTACGCTTTTCTAAAGTTTGTATCTTTATTCCCAAGTTCGTATGATTTTTCATAGTATTCTTGAGCCTTTGCATAATTTCCCTTTTTATAAAATCTGTTACCTTGACTCGCCAAAAAATCGGCTTTTTTTGTTTGAAATACAATAAGCCAAATGATAAAAAAAGCCAGAAGAACAGAGAATACAATTTTAACCCAATTCTTCCGCCAATTCATTATTTATACCCTCGTTTGCAAAATTCTCTTTTTGCAGAATACTCGCATCCGATTCTATAGGATCGTCTTTAACACCATTATCAATATTTAAGGTTTTAACAAGAGCCCTTATATCTCCTTTTAGTTTAAAATATTCTGCAAATTTAGGTGTTGTTTTTATATTGTATGAACGTCCGTTTTTATCCTTATGTCTTGAAATCAGACCTTTTTCGATTAATTCCTGTACATGTTCGTATGCGTTTGAGCCTCGCAAATCTTTTAATAAGCTTTGACGAATGGGTTCTTTTAATGCAATCACGGTTAAAGTCTTTAAAACAGGCGGTTTTAATTCTACCGGACAAAGCTTTTCTACAATATCCAAATGTTCTTGTTTAACCTGTAGTATATAGCCGTTTTCATCATCGATTTCTAATGCACCTTCTCTTGATGCATAATCCATAATTAATTCAAGCAGAGCTTCTTCTACAATATCAGGTTCTTCTTCAAGTATTTCTGCAATTTCATTTACTTGCAGTACTCTTGCAGTGACAAACAGAACTGCTTCAATTCTGGATTTCAACTGTTCCATTTTCTACCTCATTTTCAGCTAAAATGTTTGTTGCATTTTCAATATTTTTATCTAATTCTGCTGATATATCTTCAGAATGCTTACGTTTTACTACATATAAATCAGAATAGAATTCGTCTTGTTCAAGGTCGTAATCGCTATCTACCGTAAGGAACAATAAAGAAATATATGCATTAATTCTATCCATTCCTAAAAGGGTTAATTCGTTTAATTCTATTCTATCCTGACGATTTAAAATCTCTTCTAAATTCGCTTTTAACCTTGCAACACCCTGATCAATAAATTCATCGTGTGCAATATTTATAATATCTTCCGGCGATAATCTTGCATAATTTTGAACTCTTCTTTTTGCTCTTTCATGAGCATTCTTTAATGATTGCTTTTTATCAAGCATTTCATAGAATTCCAATTGTCTGATTAAATCTCTTAATGTTACAACCCTGTTGTGATTTAATCTTACAGAAGTTCTTCTTTGTAAAACTTCATCAATTGATATAACATTGTTAGTCGGAATATACTCATCTTGAGTGTATTCAAGCTGCATATCATCCGTGTATTCGAAATCGTCTTGATGCTGCGGTTCAAAGTCCATAACATCAATTCCTTCAAGAACATTCGATTTCAGTTTTAAAAGGATTGCCGCAAATAAGAGAGTTCTTCCGGTTAATCGTAAATTTTGAGCTTTTGATTGAAATAGGTGAGTAAGATATTTATCTGTAACATCAACAATATTGACATTCCAAGGGTCAATTTTTCCTTGTTTTGCCATATTTACAAGAATCTCTATTCCGTCTACTTCCGCTTCTTGAACGTAGTCTTCTTGTTTAGGTATATTCATACTATCTATATTATTTAAAGCCATTTAACCTTATCGCTCGTCAGAATTTTGAAAATAAGTTTGATAACTTCAATTCTTATTTCACATATCCATTTTATATTATATCTTTTCTTCTGTACTCCTCTAGATTAAGGAGTTTACTGTTATTAATATGTTTGTAACTACCCCAAACATCTTTGATTATAACATATTTAATAAACAAGTACAAAAATATTACAGTATTGTTACGTTGTGAGGATGCGGAAATTGTATAAATGTTTGGAACCGGTTTTCTGCCCCTATTGGGGAAGAAAACCCATCTATTTCCCCCCTTTTTATACTAACCGGAATAGCTTGGTAAAGCTCCGTCATCCCTCATTTACCCCTTTACCCCTTCTGCTTCTTCTTGAAGTTTTTTAATAATTTCTCTTCGCATAATAATT
>CADBTL010000066.1 GCA_902797575.1 uncultured bacterium | reverse complement strand
TGCTTCTAAAGCATTTGAATTTGTAAAGTTTGTTGCCATACAAGATACATATGCTTCAATTGCGTGAACAAGTGCATCTATACCTGAAGCGGCAGTTAAACCTTTTGGCATACCGTCTACGAAGTTAGGATCAACAATTGCCATATTAGGTGTTAATGCATAATCTGCAATTGCATATTTGTAATGAGTTTTTTCGTCTGTAATAATAGCAAACGGAGTGACTTCAGAACCGGTACCTGATGTTGTAGGTATACAAACCATTGTAGCCTTTTGACCTAAATCAGGTAACTGGCAAATTCTCTTTCTGATATCCATAAATCTCATAGATATATCAGAGAAGTTTGTATCAGGTTGTTCATATAGTAACCAAATAATCTTAGCAGCATCCATCGGAGAACCGCCGCCTAATGCAATAATTACATCCGGTTCATATGGTTTTACAATTTCCATTGCTTGATTAATTGTAGCAATTGTAGGATCCGGCTTAACATCAAAGAATACTTGATGGTCAATACCGATTTCATCTAATATCTTTGTTATATTATCAACTGCACCTGAATTGAATAAGAAACGGTCTGTTACAATAAATGCACGTTTTTTGCCTTTTAGTTCTTTAAGAGCAAGGTCTAAACAACCTCTTTTAAAGTAAACTTTCGGCGGTACCTTGAACCATAACATATTTTCTCTCCTTTCAGCTACAGTTTTATAGTTTAATAAATGTTCAACACCAATATTACCAGAAACAGCATTGCCTCCCCAAGAACCACAGCCTAATGATAATGACGGTTCAAGCTTGAAGTTAAATAAGTCACCAATACCGCCTTGAGATGATGGTGAATTAATTAATATACGGCAAGATGGCATTTTCTCTGCATAGTAGTTAATTCTTTCTGATTTTCTTTCATCTGTATAAAGAGCTGATGAGTGACCTGCACCACCTCTTAATACCAATTCATAAGCCATTTCTGCAGCTTCTTCAAAGTTTTTAGCTTTATACATAGTTAAAATCGGAGAAAGTTTTTCTCTTGAAAACGGATCTTCCCAATCCAGTTTTGGTCTTTCGCAAAGAAGAATTTTAGAGTCTTGAGGGATTTCAAAACCTGCAAGTTCTGCAATTCTATGAGCAGGTTGACCAACAATAAGAGGATGAGCAGTTCCTCTGGCAGGATCAATGAAAGGAAGTTCTATCATTTTCTTTTCATCTTCTTTATTAACAAGATATGCACCTCTGTATAAAAATTCTTTTTTAACTTCTTCATATATATCTTCAACAACAATTACAGATTGCTCTGATGCACAAATCATACCGTTATCAAATGTTTTTGACATAAGTATTGAAGATACTGCCATTTTTATATCAGCTGTTTCATCAATAACTGCTGCAACGTTTCCTGGACCTACACCTAAAGCAGGCTTACCTGAAGAGTAAGCTGCCTTAACCATGCCTGGACCACCTGTTGCTAATATGCAATTAATATCAGGGTGGTGCAATAATGCGTCTGATAATTCCATCGACGGAGTATCTATCCAACCTATGATATCTTTTGGCGCACCAGCAGCAACAGCGGCTTCTAATACAACTTTAGCAGCTTCTATTGTTGATTTTGTTGCACGAGGGTGTGGTGAAAATACAATAGCATTTCTTGTTTTTAATGCTATTAAAGATTTAAAAATTGCAGTTGAAGTCGGGTTAGTTGTAGGAATAATACCGGCTAATATACCTAAAGGTTCAGCTACGATTTTAATACCATTTTCTTTATCAACACTTATAACACCACAAGTTTTAGCATTTTTGTGTTTGTTATAAATATACTCTGATGCAAAGTGGTTTTTGATGATTTTATCTTCTAAAACACCCATGCCTGTATCTTCTACAGCCATTCTTGCAAGGGGTATGCGCATTTTATCAGCAGCAGTTGCGGCTGCTTTAAAAATTGCGTCTACTTGTTCTTGAGAATAATTTGCATATTCTTTTTGAGCTTTTTTTACTCTTGAAAGTAATTCATTTAAAGCTTCTATACTATCAACCAAACCAGTCGATTTTGCAGCTTTTTTGTCTTCTTTTTTGTCTAATAATTTCGGCATTGTCTATCTCCTTTTTAAATAGTGATTAAATTCCTTAATTAAAATTTTATTACGCAAAAAAAATATTGTCAATATTAAATTATGACTTAATGTTTAGCTATATAAAGAAGGTAAAATTGCATCACGATTGCAGTGTTAATCGTGATATATATTCACGATTAATAGAACAGAAGGTAAACGAAAACTTTAAATATACAAAAATAATAATATTGTTATACGTTAATTTTTCTAATTACTTTTGCAGGAATACCTACAACTACTGTATTAGCTTCAACGTTCTTAGTAACAACAGCATTCGCACCAATAATAGCGCCGTCTCCGATTGTAACTCCTTGTAAAACAGTAGCATTCGAACCTATCCACACATTATTGCCTATCTTTATTGATTTAGGGTAAATGTATTGTCTTTTATCTGGCCTTTCATCATGATTTAGAGTAGCAAGAGTAACATTATGACCAATTAATACACCATCACCTATTATGATACCGCCTTGGTCTTGAAATTTGCAGCAAGCATTTATAAAAACATTCTTACCTACGGTAATATTTTTTCCACAATCAGTATAAAAAGGAGGAAATAACCTAAATGACGAATCAACCTTTTTTCCTGTCAGTTTAGAGAACAAACTGATAACTTCTTCCGGCGTATGATATTTATTGTTTAGCTCCATTGTAACTTTCAGAGCTTCTTGACTTAACTTGCTAAATATTTCCAACATGTTTTCTTGTACAATATTTCCACTTTTCATATGTTCATAAAATGCGTCTAAATCTATTTTGCTGTTTTCCACGATGATATCTTTCTTTGTTATATAATTTGTTTCAAGTTTACCATGAAATTTATTTAAAGCTAAAAATTAAGCTTATAGAGGATGCGGAAAAAGTCGAAAAATGACAATTTTTCGAACTTTTTTAAATCCGACCTTAGGTGTGTGAAAGTCAGACTAGGTGCGGG
>CADBTL010000065.1 GCA_902797575.1 uncultured bacterium | reverse complement strand
TTCATGATTTTGTCTAAATTGCTCATTTTCTCATCCTTTCTTTTTTAGAATAAATTATATTCCAATTTTTTGTAATAAATTTTCAAAATTATTTGCCCATTTTGGATTAATGCTGCGTATAATTTTTTCTGCTATATATACAGGAGATAACAAAATTAATTCAAGAGTATCTTTTATATTTTCCATTTTCTTTCTTTTTTGTTTTTGTTCCCACGCTTGTTGTTCTTTTTCTTGCAAATTGTTTTCAAACTGATTTATGACATTTGATGCCGCATCAACATATTTTGATGCATTGGATGTAATTGGTATATTTATTTGCGTTCTTGTAAAATACGAATTCTTTTGTGTTGGTTTTAATGGAAACGGATAATCTGCAATTATACGCATTTCATTTTTACTGTAATCCTGTTGTAAAAACAAGTTATAATCTTTTGGCTTAATAAGTTGTTCTATTTGATTAACTACTTTGTTAACACATTTTTCCGGCTTATCACTGAATTTTCCTACTTTTACGAGTTTTCCTTCAAAATTGTTGTTATCAAGACATTCTACACGCATTAACTACCCCTTTAAGTTTTTGGACATGTATTTTTCATACATGTCAATAGCATCTAATGCAGCACTCACAAAAGAATCTACCATTGCATTTGATTTAACTTTGACGCTGTATTCTTTAATATTTTTTGCAGCTTCAATAGACTTATTTGCTGCCATTCTATAAAAATCTCCGCTTTGTGAATCCTTCATTACGAAAATATCGTATGGTTTTGCTGAAACAATAGTTGCAACATCTTTAAATTTTCTTAATAACTGCCCGTATTTAACATTTGTTAAACCGTTCGTAACACCTTGCTCAAAAACTAATTTTCCATTAAAATTCGGCTGATTTGTAATCGGTTGTATTTGCATTTTTATATCCTTTTCTCGAGAATAAGAAAATCTTAAATTTCCTTCGTAAATATTATCATACAGACATATTTATTTTGCAAATAAATATACCCATGTGAGCATGTCATTTTATAATATTACATACTTTTACATACTTCTGATAAATTAATAATCGCAACATTTTCTATATGATAAGTATGAGGAAACATGTCAAATGGCTGAATGTACTCAACCTCAGCGCCTTTTTCTTTCAAATATTTTAAATCACGTGCTAAAGTTGCAGGATTACAAGAAACATATATGATTTTATCTTTTGTAAGCTTCAATGCATAATCTAAACTATTTATAGAACATCCCTTGCGGGGAGGATCCAAAATTGTTAAATGGAATTGTCTTCCTAAAAGAGATTGCTCTGAAAAAAATTTACCAGCATCTCCTTGATGAAGTTCGATATTTGTTATCCTATTTTCATCAATGATTTGTTTAGCAAGCTCGACTGACTCTTTTACTTCTTCTATACTTACCACTTTTGACGCAATATCAGACATACAAATCCCAAAAGCGGTAATTCCTGCGTATGCATCCAAAATTGTCGGTTCACTAAAATTATCAGTAATATATTTTTTTACATATCTAAATATATTATTAGCACTCGCTGGATTCACTTGAAAAAAAGTTTTAGGAGCAATTTTAAAAGTTTTATCGCATAAATTTTCTTCTATATAACCATCGCCTTCTAATATATAAGTTTTTTCTCCTAATATAAGGTTTGTTTTTTTATGATTTAAGTTAACTCCGACTCCTTGTATATTTTCTAATTGAGAGTAAATCGAATGGGATAATTTTTTCAATTTTTCTGACACTCTATCAGCATTTGCAACTAATACTACAAGATTTTTCTTATTAGCGTAAGACGAACGTATAACAACATGTCTTAAATCCCCCCTACCGCTATTTTCATCATAACCGCTTATATTAAGCTCTTGAGCGTTTTCTCGTATAAAATCTATTATTCTGTCACAATACTCGGGCTGAATCGGACAATGTTTTATATTCACAAGTTCATGCGAACCAATTTTATAATAACCTGCTAAAATTCTTTTAGATTCTTTTGTTTGACCAATAGGATACTGAATTTTGTGTCTGTATTCCATGACTTCCGGAGAAGGTATCACATCTCTTACTTCGACATCAGAACCATATATAGAACGCATTGTATCAGATACAATCTCTTTTTTATATAAAAGTTGAGCTTTATAATCGATAAATTGAAGCTGACATGAACCGCACACTTTTTGCATTTTGCAAATCGGTTCAACTCTGTGTGCAGAAGGCTCAACTATTTCGATTATTTCTGCATTTGCAAATTTTTTATTTTTCTTTGTTATCTTTACTCTAACAACATCTCCCGGACAACTATTAGGAATAAATATCACGTATCCGTCAACTTTTGCTATTCCCAACCCGAGATTAGATAGTTTTTCAATCTTTACCGTTAATGTATTCGGAATGTCTTTTTTGTTAATTATTTGCATGGTTTGATAACTTGAATATTTCTGGTTTCTGAGATTTCCTGACGAGCATCACGAATAATTTCTTTGTATTCTTCTGATAAACTTAATCCGTTACATAATCTGTCTATAAAACCGTTATTAACTTTTACAGCCTTCTCTAAAGCTCCGACATCTTCTAAAACATCTTTTATATCGGCTAAATCATAACCAAATGATTGCTTAGATTGATAAATCATCATTTCACCCGTCTCAGCAACCAGAGGTTCTCCGCCTAAATCAAAATGTAATTTAAAAACAGATTTCAAATCTTGTAATTCCGCTTGCATTGTTGCTATACTTTGCTGAATTCTTAAATATCTGTCAAAAAGATAATCTACATTTTTAAGCTGTTTTTGCTGCCAGTCAAGTCTTTGCAAATATAATTTTTTTAACTTAGGATAAGCAAGAGCAAGCCCCATTGTATCAGCCATAGCTCTATGATGGTTCGTTAAATCTACATTAAATCTTTTTGTAAGGGCTTCTAACCCATGAGATTCGAGCTCAGGGGCAATCTCCTTAAACATCATTTGAGAATCTATTCTTGGATTTTCAAGTTTTTCTCCCATTACTCTCAATTTTGCTTCATTTAAAAATGAATAATCAAAAATAACATTATGAGCAACAATCGGATAATCACCAATAAAGTCTAAAATTTTTGGAAGAGCTTCCTCTTCTGTAGGAGCATCTTCTACCATATCAGGAGTTATACCGTGAATAGCGATACTGGACTTACGTATATGCTGCTTTGGATTAATTAAAGTTTGGAATTCGTCTTTTATTTTTCCGTTTTCTAAGCGAACCGCAGCAAACTCAACCAAGCGTTCTCTTGTATAATCTAATCCGGTTGTTTCTGTATCTAATACTATCTCTATTTCTTTTTTTCTTGGCATGTATGTTATCCCTTACTTAATCGTATTTGGGTAATGAGATTTTATTTACCCCTACCCTCCTCTACAATAGAATGATAGCATAAATAAAACAAATATGGTAATATTAAGAAGTATAAAATATAGGAGAGATTATATGGTAAAAGAAGTAAACACAGATAATTTTGATACAGAAGTTATAAACAGCGATAAAGTTACTATCGTAGATTTTTTTGCAGATTGGTGCGGACCTTGCAGAAAACTTTCTCCTATTTTAGAGGAAGTAGAACAAGAACTTGCGAACAAAGTGAAATTTACAAAAATTAACACAGATGATAATATCAATTTAGCTCAAAAATATCAAATTAGCGGAATTCCGACTCTTTTAGTTTTCAAAAATGGGGAACTTGCTGAAAGAATGGTCGGTCTAATGCCTAAAAGCTCTATTATTACAAACATAGAAAAATATTTGTAATTCATTTGCGGGAGCTTGAGAAGTATGAGAATTGCCAATTTACAAAAAAAAGAATATTGCTTTTCTTGGTTAGGAAAAGAGGACGCTTTTAATCAGGCAAATTCTCCAACTGATAAATACCTAATGCCGCAACAAAATAAGAGTCTTAATTGGAACAATACTGAAAACATATACATAGAAGGTGATAACACAGACGCTCTAAAACTTCTGAAAAAAGATTTTGAAGGGAAAATCAGAGCTATTTACATAGACCCGCCATACAATACTAAAAAAGATTTTATATATAAAGATAAATATAAAAAATCCGAATGGTGTTCTATGATATATAAAAGCCTCCTTATAGGTAAAGAGTTATTGTCGGAAGACGGTATTATCTTTATATCTATTGATGATAATGAAGTTCACAATATGAAAAATATATGTGACGAGGTTTTTGGATCAGAAAATTTTGTAACTCAATTTATATATGAAAAAACTCAACATTTTGGAAGACAAAAACTTAATGCTTATTCTAATGCTGAATACGTTTTATGTTACGCAAAATGTCTAATTGCAAGAAAAACTAAAGAGTTACTTGTTGAAAAAATATGTACCGAGTTTGAAGATGCTCCTTTATATAATGCCTCAAACAATCTTACGATATTGAATTTTCCGCCGGAAGCAGTGAGTTTTAAAATTAAAGACGGCATTTATACAAAAACTGATTCAAAAGATTATGAATTGTTAAATCCAGTTGAAATAAAAAACGGTTTAAACAAAAATAATTTTTCAATCAGGTTTAAATCAAGGTGGTCACAAAAAAAAGTTCTGGAAGAGATAAAAAAAGGAACAGGATTTTTGATAAAGACAAAAAGTTTTGCAATAAGAGCTGTTTACGGGAAAAATAAAATATCTAAAATTGCTCCAAAACAAATAATATTTACAAATAAAAAGAATGTATACTGCACATATAATAGATTTGATAGAGCTGTTACAACAAGCGAAACAGGAAAAAAAGATTTTGAAAGCATAATGAATGAATACACGTTTTCTTATCCAAAACCTGTTTCTTTAATCTCATATTTGTTATCTCTAATCTACGATTATAAAAAAAATAAGTTTGCTGATGATTTTTATGTGTTGGACTTTTTTTCAGGTTCAGCTACTACTGCCCAAGCTGTTTTAGAATTAAATTTATCAGATAACGGGAATAGAAAATTTATCATGGTTCAAAAACCTGAATCATACGAATTTTCAAATAACAAGCAATTTGAAACAATTTGTGATATTGGAGAAGAACGTATTCGTAGATTTATTAATAATTCTAAAGATTCAAATTTCGGGTTTAAAGTATACAAAGTAGTTTAATACAAATAACGGAGAAGCTTAGCTAGGCTCCGTCATCCCTCATTCATCCCTTTTACAACAGGCGGAGAAGTTTAGTTAGGCTCCGTCATCCCTCCTTTACCCCTTTACCCCTATTACAACAGGCGGAGAAGCTTAGCTAGGCTCCGTCATCCCTCATTCACCCCTATTACAACAGGCGGAGTAGCTTAGCTAGGCTCCGTCATCCCTCATTTACCCCTATTACAACAGGCGGAGTAGCTTGACTAGGCTCCGACATCCCTCATTTACCCCCTTTGCCTCGCAGTTGTCCGCATGCAGCATCTATATCCGCACCACGTTCTAATCTTACGGTAACTTTTTTTCCGGAATGCTCGAGTAAATATTTAAATTTCATAACATCGCCATTAGATGGTTTCTTATAATCGTTTTCTATCACTGAATTATAGGGTATAAGATTTATATTACATTTCATATCCTGCAAAAAATAAGCAAGCTCTTTTGCAACATGAGGAGTATCGTTAAATCCATGTATTAAAATATACTCTACTGTAATACGTCGACCTGTTTTTTCTATATAATCCTTTAAAGCTTCTTTTACTTCGTTAATTGAATACTTATTTTCTATAGGCATCAATTCTTTTCGTAATTCATGGTTAGGCGCATGTAAAGATATTGCAAGAGTTGATTGCAAATCCTCTTCAGCGAGTCTTTTTATTCCCGGAATTATACCGCTTGTTGAAATAGTTATTCTTCTCTGCCCGATTTGAAAATCATTATTGAATATATCCAAAGCTTTTAACACATTATCGAGATTTAATAACGGCTCCCCTTGTCCCATAAACACTATATTTGTTACTTTTAAACCAGTATCACGTTGAATTGTAAGCACCTGCTCAATAATTTCTTTATAAGTAAGATTCCTCTTAAAACCGCCCTTTCCGGTTGCGCAAAATGAGCAATTTACAGCACATCCGACTTGAGAACTTACACAAGCAGTAAGATTTGCACGATTATCAAAACGCATTAACACAGTTTCAACACATTCTCCATCGGGATACTCAATCAAATACTTTATGGTTCCGTCTTTGCTGACTTGCTTTACTTTAATTTTTGTATCGGTAACTTTTGCAATTTTATTAAGTTGCTCCCGAAAATCCTTTGACAAATTTGTCATTTCGTCTATTTTCGAAACAGATTTTGTATAAATCCAATTATGAATTTGTTTCGCACGAAATTTGGTAGCTTTTAAATCTGTCATCAACGTTTCTAATTCATTGAGTGTCATTCCTGCAAGTATCATTTTTAACCCAATTTTTCCTTGTAATAATTAATAATATCCGCTTTAGCTTTAAGAAGCATTGCCTGATGTGCAACTTCATCTTTCCAAGCATTAAAAGAACACTCTGACGGTAAAAGTTTTAGAGGATTATGCGGAAAATTTTTGCATATATTCGGTCTTTGTTCATATATTGTACACAAATTATCATCACCAAGCTTTGGACAATGATAATAATAAATTTTGCTATCCTCAACCAATTTGTTAAGAAGTTCAAAGTACTCCGGATTAACTTTTTTTGCTTCATCTTCTGTTTCATAAGGAACAAAAACAGAAACAAAGTCTTCGGAAAATTTATCCCCTTTTAAAGCTCTTTGCTTAAGCTGCGCATACGAATATTCACTTACTGCAAGCTTGCAACAAGCTCCGCACTTATTACACTCATACTCATTTCGTTTATCCATAAGCGACTGAAGAGCAGCTTGCAGTTTGTTTTTATAATCACCTGTTAAATATGTAATGGCTTGCATTTGCCATTCCCTGTATTTGCAGCCTGCAGGAGGGTATGGCGCAAAAATATCTTTTTTTTCAATTTTACAATCTTTTACTGAACAATCCTTGCACACATCTTTCGGTTTAAACTCGTCTAAATCTTTTCTTATACTTTCAGCAGCCTCTACAAAAATTTGCTGATAATTATCTTTTAAATCATAATACTGTCCATTTAGTGAGCTATCTTTTGGTTTCTCTTCTGCAGGTTTTGCAGCAGAAAATAAATTATTTCCGTTTAATCCGCTTGAAAAAAAATTACTCATACAAAGGATGATATCATAAATCACTCTTCTCGGCAATGAATTTTAGACATATGAAGGGGAAAATGTCTACAGAATATATTTTTAACTATCTAGGAGGAAAGATATGACTATTAAATTACAAATTTACAAATGCGATATTTGCGGGAATTTAGTCCAAATATTGCAAGAAGGTGATGGAAACCTTGTGTGCTGCGGAAAAGAAATGGAGCTTATGGGGATACAATATGACACAGATGAAATAGGAGAAAAACATACTCCAAAAATTGAACTCAAAGACGGGAAAAAATTTGTGAATGTCATTGGCCACCCAATGACTGATGAACATTATATACAATTCATAGAAACGTACACAAAGGACAAAAATGAACTACACTTAAAATTCTTTAAGCCAAACGAGGTTCCTGAGATGGAAACAAAGTTAGACGAAGAATTTAATTCAATAGAATACTGCAATATCCATAAATTATGGGGTGATAACAGAATGCTTGAAAATGAAGACGGCAATTATTCTATTTAAAACACAAAAGAAAAAAAGGAGTAAATCATGGTTAGTGAAAAAATCAACGAAATAATCAACGAACAAATTAACAAAGAATTTTATTCAGGTTATTTATATTTATCAATGTCCGCACATTTACATGAATTAGGCTTGTTCGGTTTTTCAAAGTGGCTTAAAATACAAGCAAAAGAAGAGGTTGAGCACGGTCTAAAGCTTCTCGACTATTTATTAGAAAGAAACAGTTACGTAACGTTAAAACAAATTCGTACCCCTGATTTTGAATTTAAAGATGTAAAATCTGTATTTGAAACACTTTATAGTCATGAAAAATGTATTACCAATGCTGTCATGAATATTGCAAAACTTGCCGAAGAAGAGTGTGACAGAAAAACTTTGACATTCATAGAATGGTTTATTGAAGAACAAGTCGAAGAAGAACAACAAGTCAAAGATATAATCAAAAGACTGGAACTGTTTGGAGAAAATACAGCTTCTCTTTATCTCATGGATAAAGAACTTGGCTCAAGAGAAGAATAAAGAACGTAAGAACAGACCGAATGTATAATTCGGTCTGTTCTATCATATTTTAATTGCAAATATTACCGATTACTTCTTACCAACAGTTCTCCACTTGATATTCATATAATCAAGAGCAAACGAACCGTTACCTGTTCCGTCATCAGTAAATTCGATAGGAAGTCTTCCTTCTCTTTCACAAACTTTCAAAGTCCAAATTTCTTCCCAAGTATTACCTTTCTTTGGCTTAGAAACTTCTGTATTTGTGATTGCCACAGTAAAACAATCCTTTGTTGCAATTCTTAAACCATAAGCACCAACAGAAAATATTGTATCTTGTTGTAGCTGCGGAGATGCTTGTGTTTTACCGGGAAGAGGAACTTCTCCTATAAAATTATAGTATGCAAAAGCACTTGTTGTTGTAAACAAAGCTAATGATAATAACAAAGCTTTAATTTTGGACATTTAAATCTCCTTTCATATTCCTAATCAAACTTGTTTGAGTAAATAATAACATAAAACTTAAAAATTTGCACCATGCATGTAGCAAATATTAAGAATATTTGCTATAATATACAAAAATAAGGAGGATATATGAAATACTTGACATTATTAACAGCAGTTTTATTAACAGCAGCCACAGTTAATGCAGAGAATTTATTCCAAAGTAATAACCCCTTTCCACAGACTGCACCACAATCAATGAACAATATTTATGAATCTGATCCATCTGTTATGCAAGAAGAACAAGCCAAAGCACAAGAAAGAGAACAAACTAAAAAGTCATGGTTTAAAAGGAAAAAAAGCTCTTCTGACCATGTAATACCGGAAGCTAAAGTTATTAATGAAGGTGCTAATAATGTAAAAGATGAAGGAAGTTTTTTCATTTTTAAATAATTCAAACATTGCATAATAAAATAGCAGCTAATCTAAAGCTGCTATTTTATTTGTTTGAAAACTTTATCCCCAACTCATTTAGTTTTTCAATAATCACTTTTGTTACAGTCGGTAATTCAACTTCATACGTTCTGAAATTTGCAGGAATTTTGTATTCATTCGTTAAAGCCAAGAGTTTATTATATAAATATTTGCACTCTTTGTTTTGAGCAGCATTTATATTAACACCGCCTTTAAAATTTGTTGGTCTTATTGCATCAATTCTCATAACTTTATCCCTATTGATTGTATGTTTTACACTTTTAATTTATTGCAAACATATTCTATTGTAAATCTGTATTTTAAAAATTATTTACATAATGAGGATGCCGAAAAAGTCGAAAAATGACAATTTTTCGAACTTTTTCGGCATCCGACCTTAGGTGTGTGAAAGTCAGACTAGGTGCGGGATAGCACGTAGTCTGACTTAAAACCGTTCCCCAGAGTTTGCAGGGAAAATTTTAATTTTTCCGCAAACTCATTAAAAAAAATAATAAAAATTTCTATTGTTTTTGTTCAAATTCAGGACTCAATGCCAACCAAGTATATCCTGATTCATATGAAACAGGAAGCTCAATGACAAAAGTTCCTCCGTATCTGCCTCTTGTAAAGTTTATGTAACCATCATCAGCCAAGTTATCTAAGGCATTTTTTACAGTTTTTGCACTAACATTAAGAACTTCTGCAAATGTTTTAATAGTTGGTAATTTTGAGCCTATCTTGCAATTTTCTACTATATACTTTTTTATACATTGTTCTACTTGAAGGTAGAAATATTGATTTTCTTTGTTATTATTACTGCATACAATTGTGCCGTAATAACCTCGTCTTGTTTTGACGATTCCTGCTAATGATAAAATTTTAATTGCATCATGAATAGTTTTGAGGCTTACATTATACATATCTGCTAATGTGTTATTGGATGGCAATTTGTTTCCTGCTTTCAAATGGTTTTTTATATGCAGATTAATGCGTTCGGCTATTTTTTCTACCAAAGTTTTTTGTTCTCTATTTTTAACTGTAAAATCTATAGATTTGATAATATAGTTGTTAGCTTTTTTTTCAAGAATTTCGTCAGCAACCAGGAAGTTAAAAGACGCTCTGAGTGTTGCAAACGGAATTGCAAGAACTTTAGATAACTTTCTTATTGATATTAGTGTATCGCCTGTTTTTAGGTTGTTATCAGCTATATATTGTTTTATCGCCTCTACAGCAACTTCACGCTTTGAAGTCAGCTTTTCTGAACTAACAATGTTTGTGTCTTTTATATATGAACCGATTCTTTGTTTTGATTCGATATATCCGTTATCTTCAACAATACGAAAAACATTTTGCATTGTTCCTATGCTTACACCTATGTGAAAGGCTAAGTCTCCTTTTTGCGGTAAAAAGTCATAAGGCTTTATATTTCCATCTTCTAACGATTTTTTTATCCAGTTAATGAGCCAGTTTGCTATCTTATTAACTTTATTTTCTCCGACAGAAAAAGAATGGACATGTGGTGCCATCTCTGATACAGTAATATGTCTCCTGTCTGTATTTTCTGCCATAATTCGTTCTTTCTTAATTTTATTCCGCAATAAATTCGTAGTTTTGTTTCTTAATTTCTTGCGGTGAAGCAGGTTCAGATTGCATTGTCTTTGTGAGTGTTTTTGAAAAATCCGCTAAATTATTAACATTGTATAAATGTCCGCCAGTTGTAGAAGCTAAACAAGAAAGAGATTTAGAGTATGATGAAGCCAAAACCACATCTATATGAATGTCAGAACGTTTTTTCATTAAATTTCTGGCAAATGCACAAGGATCTCCGCCGCAGTTTTCACCTCCGTCAGTTATTAAAATAATTTTCTTAGGTGATGTTGTATCAAGCCCTGCAAAATCTTGATAAGCAGCTCTATCAAGTGCATATACTAAAGGTGTCGCTCCGCCGATATCAACAGAATTCATGCCGGATAAAATTGAATTTGAATTTGCGGCAATAATTGGAGAAACCAATTTTGTAGCGCTGCATGCACCTCTTGTTGTTCCAATCGGACTTTTTTCTGTAACAACGGTAAATTTGTTGCCGTTTTTTACGATTTGCTTTACATCGCGCAACGTATGTATGCTGGTTGGGTTTATACCATCAGAGTCATGTCCGAATACTCTAAAACCAACTTTTGTAGACGATGGAATTTGTGCAATAATTGCAGCCATACTCTTTTTTGCTGCAACAATCCAATTTGACATGCTTCCGGAAAAATCCATAACTATTTCTATAGTGCTAACTGAGTTTTGGTTAACTTGATTGTTTGATACATAATTCTGCATGTAATAGTTATTATAAAAATTCTGGTTAACACTATTTGCCGGTGATGTTATTGTTTGTCCTGCTTGATTTTTGACAGTTCCGGATGTGTTAACGGTGTATTTTGCAGCCCAAACAGTTCCTACAGTAAGTGTTAATATTGTTATAATAAATCCTAAAATTTTTTTATTCATGATAATTGAACTCCTAATATGTAGATTATAGCTTTTTATAATAAAAAATTCAAATTTTTCCTGTAAACTCTATAATTTTAAAAATTTATATTAAGAATTGTAACAATTCATGCAAACACTGAAATTACCTACTTTTTCAATACTTTATATATATAAGATGGTATTATAGGAAGATAAAAAAGATGGGCATTGGTTCAACAAATACTTCGAATACTGAATTACAAGCAATGTTGCAGCAAACAATTGGTAAATTGCAATCAATGGGCTTTAACAGTGCCGCCGGTGGAATCGGTTCAGGAAGTGATTTGTCAGGCTCATTATGGTCAATTGTTAATGGTGCTGGTGCAGCAATTGAAGGCGGAAATGAACAACAAGCTCAAGGATATATGAGTATTCTTGACGGAATTATGAATATAGTTCAATTTGCTAATAATCATCAGAAAAAAGCACAAGAAAAAGTAAATAAAAATGCAAAAGATATTGATCAAGCAGACCAAGAAGCTGCAAAAAAAGCGGATGAATTAAAGGCAAAAATTGATGCTACAGCTTCAGCTGTTGGAGCAAGCTCTGAGAATATAAAGAAAGCTTTAGAAGTATTAAAAGATTTAGACGGTAATAATAGTGATATACAAGCTTTACAACAAGAAATACTTTTAGAACTTGATATTATTGAAGAAAATAAAAAGAAATTAAACAATCCTGATGAAAGAGATGAAGCTTTACAAGAAATTCAAAAAGCTGCAGGTGCAATTAATACAATAACCGGACAATTAGCAGATCTTATCAAAGTTACGCAAGAAACTTTTTATGAACAACAAGAAATCATAGCTCAAAATGTTAATGAAGTAACAAATCAAATATGTGAAGCAACTCAAGAAATCTCAGACGGAGCAGAAAGCTTAAATCAATATATAACCAGAGAAGCTGCAGCAGGTACTGATGCAACTGCTATAACAACTGATGGTGGTGTTCAAGAAGCAACAGGAACCGCTGAGACAGCAGCCGGTGAAGCTGTAAATTCCAATGCTGTATCAGCACTTTTCTCCGGCGGTCAGGGCTTTAAATTGATACAAGATGGTAATGGCAGAATTGCAGCAGGTCAAACTCAAATTACAGGTGGTATAAAGAATTTAGGTAATGCTGTAAAAGCTATTGGGCAAATTGGTGCAAATATGGGCGAACTGCAAGAATTGACCAACGGTCTTGGCTCAATAGGAGATGGAGTTATACAAGCAGTCGGCGGTTATGACCAAGCTGTTCAACCATATATAGAATCAATTGGCACTTATAATGTCGAGGCGATAAGAGCTGCAAATCAAGCGTTACAAGCAAATGTTCAAGAAATCCAAAATGGTCAGGTTACTCCTCAAGCAGAACAAGAAAATACAGGAGGACAGCCACAAGAAGATCCAATTAAACAGCAATTCAGAGCTGCTTTTGGCTTATAATTATATGTTTTTATAAAATAAAAAGAGAATGCCTGTCTTTAGGACATTCTCTTTTTGTTGTTATCTAATTTTATAATCCTATTTGATAGCTGCAACTTTTACAAAATCTGCATTGACGTTTGTATTAATGCTTACTGCTTTTGCGTAGTCGCTGTTGTATCCGTTTATGTCACCCATTTCTTTTTTGATTGTTGCACGGTATAAATATGCATCTGCGTTATTAGCATTCTTCGAGATAGCTTGATCTAAATCAGCTTTACATCCGTCTAAGTCACCAAGAATATACTTTTGTAAACCTCTAACGTAGTATTGTTCGGATAATTTAATATCTTTATTTGTTATGTTGTGATTATTGTTGGCAACGTGACCATTATTAATTTCAATAGGTTTAACTCTTTGAAAATCTTGTTCCACATTGTAAGTTAAAGGCTTATCAAAATTATTTACGTTTGGTCTATTTCCACCGTTATTAGGTCTGTTACCTATGTGACTATTGTTGTCAACCGCTGGTCTTGTTCCGTGGTTGAAATTGCCGTTGTTGTGATTGTGGTTTGGCTTGTTAGCTATGTTGTTATCATTCCAATGATTTGTTCCATGGTTGAAATTGCCGTTGTTATGATTGTGGTTCGGCTTGTTAGCTATATTGTTATCATTCCAATGATTTGTTCCATGGTTGAAATTGCCGTTGTTATGATTGTGGTTTGGCTTGTTAGCTATGTTGTTATCATTCCAATGATTTGTTCCGTGGTTGAAATTGCCGTTGTTATGATTGTGGTTCGGCTTGTTAGCTATGTTGTTATTATTATCAAACTCCGGTCTTGTAATATGATGATTATGATTATGATGGATTCTGTGATTGTCATTTAAATTAACAGGTTTGATTTTTATAAAATCTTCATCAACATTGTATGTAATACGGTTAGTTATGCTGCCATTGTTATTATTCCAATGCCTTGTGCCGTGGTTATGATTGTAATTGTGATTGTGATTTGGCTTATTAGCTATATTGTTATTGTTCCAGTGATTTGTACCATGATTATGGTGCTGCGTAGTCGTATTATTTATATGGTTATTGTTATCTCTGCCGTTAATGATACGCCCATTGCGGTTATCGATGTCGTAGTGACCGTATGCGTGATATTCGTTGTGTCCGTTATAGTGATGTCCGTTGTCATGGTGGTTATTATATCCATGATGGTTGTTATGTTCATAGTGTCCGTAGTGATTGTTATGATTATGGAAATCAGATCTTTCTCCGTGACTATTGTGTCCATGCCCGTGATGTCCGTGATGCCCGTGCGGTCTGTCAGCAATTCTTGTATCCATATCTACAATAATAACGTTTCCGTTATCTTCAATAACTTTTTTGTTGCATTGTTTGCATGCGTGTCCGTCAAATGCTAAATAATCTTGACCGTTATTTGTAACAAACTTGTCTTGAGTTGCATTATTTGTATGTTTATTATTAGTTCCGTTAACTGTGATTTTTACTCCGGGAGTTATAATATTATATTTGCCTGCAACTTCAAAAGTAGCACCATTTTGCATTTGAATACCTATTGGATTTCCGTGTCTGTCATACAATTTTGAAAATGATGCATCATCAAAATTATTTTTTGCTAAGTCATTTAATGTAACATTAGTCATGTTTTGAGTTGATATTGTTACATCACCAGCTGCTGTAAAGCGGGAACCGTCAAATAACATACCGTTCGGGTTTGATATGATGATATTGCTGATCCCTTTATTAGCATTAATGTTTCCGTAAAGTTTTGACATTCCCTGATTAACTGTGTTCAATACTTTTACGTTATTTGCGCCGTTGACTGCATTGAAATTTAATGTTTCTCCTTTATTTAAGTTAAGGTGATTCCAATTAACTATAGAATTACCGTTAAAATTTAAATTTGCACTATTTGTGCCCGTTGTCATTCCGCTAAAACCGCCTTGAGTACTGTTAATTTGCGCACCGCCCAAACCTTGTCCAAGTCCTGTATCCATTACAGCATAAGAAAAAGGCATTCCGGTTATCATTGCGCTTAATAAAATTGCTGTGAACTTTTTAAAATTTTTCATAGTCAAATCTCCATTCAAACTTACTTACTTGTATACATAAAGATTCAAACAATCTAAAATTTGCTATAATTTTTATAAAGATTTACAATTCTTTACAGATTGAGGATGCGGAAAAAGTCGAAAAATGACAATTTTTCGAACTTTTTCAAATCCGACCTTAGGTGTGTGAAAGTCAGACTAGGTGCGGG
>CADBTL010000064.1 GCA_902797575.1 uncultured bacterium | reverse complement strand
CCCGCACCTAGTCTGACTTTCACACACCTAAGGTCGGATTTGAAAAAGTTCGAAAAATTGTCATTTTTCGACTTTTTCCGCATCCTCGTATGAAAGCGTAGCTTGAATATTTGAGATTCAGGATGGGGATGTTATTACTCATACATTTACCCCTACCCCTTTTACAACAGCCGGAGTAGCTTAGTAAGGCTTCGTCATACTTCATTTACCCCTTCATTTACCCCTCGACTTTTTCCGCATCCTCTTTTTGTAACACTTTTATCTGCTCAAGTTTACAAAAAGTTACAAAACAATCTAAGATGAGTTTGAACTAAATATCTGAATATGACAAGCTTGTACTAAAAAATTTCTATGACAAAACTTTAAATTATTTGCAATGTTACAAAAGAAATAAATATTTTTTACTTAAGCTGCTTTTTCAAATATAATTAACTTAGACGAAGGGAATATTTTAAGGAGGGATTATGATTTTGGATAAAGTAAAAGAAGTTGATTCTGAAATAGCTGAATATATTAACGAAGAGCTTGAAAGACAGCAAACAACAATAGAATTAATCGCAAGTGAAAACTTTACTTCACCTGCCGTAATGCAAGCTTGCGGAAGTGTATTAACCAATAAATACGCAGAAGGTAAACCGCACAAAAGATATTACAACGGATGTGAAGTCATTGATAAGATTGAAGAGCTTGCTCAAAAAAGAGCTTGTGAATTATTCCACATGGACCATGCAAACGTTCAGCCGCATTCAGGCGCTCAAGCAAATATGGCTGTGTTCTTTGCTCTTTTAAAACATGGTGACAGCATATTGAGTATGGATTTATCAAACGGCGGTCATTTAAGCCACGGTTCTCCGGTAAATTTCTCAGGTATGTATTTTAATGTTACAAGCTATGGTGTTAACAACGAAGGATGTATTGACTACGACAACGTAAGAGAATTGGCACTTCAATGCAAACCTAAGCTAATAATCTGCGGTGCAAGTAATTATTCTAAGATTATAGACTTTAAAAGATTCAGAGAAATCGCAGATGAAGTAGGTGCAGTATTAATGGCAGACATTGCTCATATCGCAGGACTTGTTGCCGGTGGAGTTCATCCGTCACCTGCCGGTTATGCACAAATTGTAACAACAACAACCCACAAAACTCTAAGAGGTCCGAGAGGCGGCATAATTATGTGTGACGAAGAATACGCACAAGCTATTGATAAAGCCGTTTTTCCGGGGATTCAAGGCGGGCCGCTAGAACATATAATCGCAGGCAAAGCAGTAGCATTAAAAGAAGCTTTGCAGCCTGAATTTAAAGCATACGCTCAACAAATTGTTAAAAATGCTGCCGCTTTAGCACAAGGCTTATTGAATAACGGACTTGATATCGTAGGCGGAATGACAGAAAATCATTTGATGACACTTGACCTAAGAAAAACAGGTAAAACCGGTAAAGACATGGCAAACGTACTTGAAAGAGTCGGTATTACAGCTAACAAAAATACTGTTCCAAACGACCCTCAAAGTCCTTTTGTAACAAGCGGTATCAGGCTTGGAGCAGCTGCAATGACAACAAGAGGATTTAAAGAAAACGATATGATGGAAGTTGCACGAATTATTGCAGAAGCTATTAAAAATTCTGAAAACGAAGATGTTTTGGCATCTTTGAGAAATGATTCACTTAAACTTTGTAAAAAATATCCTTTATACTAAAACATAAGAGTTTGCGAAAAAATTAAAATTTTTCGCAAATTAATAAAGCTTAAACAAATATTAAGCAATTTATTTACAAAAGGAGTTTGTTTTGATATACTTATGTTGTGAATAGTTTCTTAAAAAAGAACGGTCATTTATACCCGTTCTTTTTTATTTGGGGGAACAAAAGTAAAGAAGCACAAAGAATGTAACTTTACCAAAGCCCTAAAAGGAGGCTTATGAAACAGGACATTAACAGACATGAAGTATTGGAAAAAATTACACCGCTCATTGAAAACACTGCAATGAGATTTGGGTATATTCCGATAGAAATTGAATTTATTAAAGAAAATCACCGATGGTTTTTAAGAATATATCTTTATTCAAAAGATAAAGACGTAACGTTGGATGATTGTGAAAATGTAACACGTTCACTCAATGATTTTTTGGATGAATTAATTCCCGTAAAATACTACCTAGAAGTTTCTTCTCCTGGATTGGAAAGAAAATTCAAGTCCGAAAAAGAATTTGTTTATTTTCAAGGACGCAGAATTAGTTTAAAACTTAGAGAACCGTTAGAAGGTGAAACAGAAAAAATCTTCAAAGGTGAAATTATTGATTGGGATGAAAATGAAGGCTTAACTTTTTTAAGATTTGATGACGGAATAGAATTAAAAATTCCAAAGTCAAATATTCAGTCAGCTAAATTATATATTGATTAAAAATAAAGAAAGGAAATTATCAAAATGATTAAAATCGGAACAGCATTATTTGAAGCTTGTGAAGAACTTGAAAGAGAAAGAGGAATATCAAAAGATGTTATCATATCATCTCTTTGTGATGCTCTTGTTGCAGCTTACAAAAAACACATGCATGTAAAAGAAGCCGCAAATATTGAAGCTCTTTTTGATGAACAGACAGGTGAGATTGGTGTATTTTCAACAAAAACAGTTGTTAAAGAAGTCGAAGATCCTGACATGGAAATTTCATTAGAAGACGCTCAAGAAATTGACGACGAAGTAGAAATTGATGACGAAGTTAAGATTGAAGTTACTCCGGAACAATTCGGACGTATCGCTGCGCAATCAGCTAAACAAGTTATCACACAAAGAATCAGAGATGCTGAAAGAAATAATATTCTTAACGAATTTTTGGAAAAGAAAGGTACTCTTACAACAGGTATTATTCAAAGAGTTGAAAACAGAAACGTAATAGTTAACATCGGGAAAACTGATGCTATT
>CADBTL010000063.1 GCA_902797575.1 uncultured bacterium | reverse complement strand
CATTAAACGTGTCTACGGATTTTCTTTTCAGAAACTTCGTTTCTTCCAAAGAAAAGTCCTCCGCACTCTGCTCACAGGTCGCTTTTCGAATCCGACCTTAGGTGTGTAAAAGTCAGACTAGGTGCGGGATAGCTTTATACATGTTACAAAGAAAAGTTACCTCTCAAGAAAACGTGACATTTAGTCACCTTTTCTTTCGGCAGAGTGCTCTCTGCAAAAAAATCGCTTTTCTGCTCTTTTTGTTTTGTATTAAATTTATGTAATCGCCATAATGGCTATTTTGTCAATACAATAGCCATTTAAAAAGTCTCTTTTAAATGTTATTGCTGGATTTTATCCAGTCTGCGAGCGACACAATATGCTGTACTTATTGATATTGTTGGAATTATATTTATTAATACAATAGAATCAAGTTAATTTTTTTATTGTATATAATTACCTTTTATTTATATATCGTCTATTGTGTATTATATAAACTTATAATACAATATGCATATGAAAAAGATTTTTGCAATTATATTTTGTACAATATTTTTATCTTTAGTTATTTTATACTTGGGCATTGTGTTTTTATTGCCTCAAATAATGAATAGCAAGTTTATAATAAATAAGATGCAGTCAAGCATCTGTAATAAAACCGGAATTAAATCAAATATCTCTGCATTAAATTTAAAGGTGTCTCCAACGCTTGTTTTTGTATTAAGTGTTGATAGTATTAATGCAAAATATGATAATAAACTTGCTGCAGATATTAATAATATTTTACTCAAATATAAATTATTACAAAATAATTTAACTTTAATAAGTGCCGAGAATATTTATGTTGACGGAAATATCTTAAAACAGTTCAAGAAAGATAAACCTAAGAAAAAGAAAAAGGGTAATTTTGAACTTAGCAAGCTTCCTGAAGTTAATATACAAAGTTTAATCTATAAATCAGATGAAGTAAGTGTATATGCAAGAAACATTGGCGCAAATAAAGACAGTATAAAACTAAATGCAGATATAAAAGCTAAATTATTAAAAGGAACACTGAAGTTAGGATACTCTGGTTCACTACAAGTAATTGAAGACAGACTTAGGGCAAATAACTTTGAGATAAAATTAGGAAATTCTCAATTATATGCAGATGGAGATTTAATCAACAAAGATAAAGCGCATGATTTTACGTTAAAAGGCAAAAATCTCCCGGCTTCAGAGATTATGCCGATATTACTGCATTTACAAAAAACACAAGATCCTTCCAAAAAGTTTATTGAAAACTTTAAAAACTTTAACGGTACGGCTAATGTAGATTTAAGATTTACGAAAGAGGGTATTAACGGTATCTGCACAGCGCATAATCTTAGTGCAAATGCAGTATGGTTTGATATACCGTTGTTTTTTAAAGAAGCAGTTTTCTATTTTAGAGGACAAAAAGTAGACTCTGTTGCAGAAGGTATTTTAGGCAGAGAAAAAGTTGTACATACTCTTAATATTACAGATTTATTAGATCCGCAGAAAAAAGAAGTTGTCGGAACAATGAAAACAACACTTACTAAAAAATTTGATTATGTTCCGAACCTTACCGTTTTAAATTCTGTAAATATCGGATTGATTTATAAAATAAAATTAAGAAAACCCGATGTTTATTATAATATTGACATTCCTGTAAACAGTGATTTAATTTATAACTCATTCTATTTAGGTTTAAGGAATTATAAAAGAAACTTGTATGCTAATACGTTTAAAGATGATAATGACTTATATCTTAAACAATACAAATATTCATATAATAAAGGTACCAAAGAAAACGTTATTCTCTCTGGTGACGGCTTGTTTATAAAAAACATAGATAAAAAAGACCCCGATAAATTTATTCCTCAATACGTAACCTGCCATACAAACGGATACGCACCGACTTCTGTAATCGGGGCATTTGGGGAAAAAGTACGAGGCGGAGAATTCGGTGGAGATTTAAAATACGATTTTAAAAATAATCAGGTTTTAGGAACTTTTGATATAATGCATGCAAGACATAAAGCTTTTCATATTGATAAGGCGCATGTAGTATCAAAAAATGGTGTATTTAACGTAACTTCCAATGGATTTCTCAAAGGAGAAAAATATTCGGCAGAACTAAGCGTTAAAAATAATATTTATGGTGAAACATTAGTTTATAATATGAAAATGTTTTTAGACAAGTTGGTTCTTGAAACAACCCCTCAAACAAATAAACCAAAGAAAAAAATTGATCCTAATGACTTATCCAAAAAAGTAAAAGAATCTGAAATTACCATTAATAATTGGGAGCTTGTAATAAACGAAATTAAAAGAGATAAATTTGTACTAAATGACGTAAAACTTATCGGAAGTCTTAAAAATAATATATTTGATTTTTTAATGAAAGATATGAAATTTGCAAGTGGAATAATCCATGCTAAAGGGATATATGACTTTGCTAAAAACACTTCTAAAATGACATTTGAAGCTCAAAATATTGATTCAAATAAAGTTGCGGAGATGACACTTAACCTAAAAGATCAAATAGAAGGTATCGCAAGTGCAAAAGTAGATATTGACGCAAAAGACATGTTCAGATTCTTAGATGCTAAATGTTTATTTGAAGTCAAGGAAGGCTTTATGCCGGGACTTGCTGATAAAGAATTTAGCATTCAAAATACAAAATATAAAGTATCTGAAATAACTAATCTTGATTTAAAGCAAAAAGATCTTATGAAAGATGATATAAAAGGTTCCTTTGATGTTCATAATACTGAAATAAACAATATAAACCTTACAACATGGCATGAAGAATCTGCAATGTTTTTGGAAGGCAATTATGAGATGGAAAAACAGTATGCTGATTTACAATTGTTCTGGCATTACAGCAAAGATGCTTCAAAAGGTATAAGAGTGTTTGGCATTCCTGTCAGCTTTATTCTAAAAGTTGTATTCAGACCTGAACGTTCAAGAGAATTATATCAGTCTAAGTTGTCACAAATTCCAAAAATTAAAGCAGATGACAGACATTCAACATATTACAGAATTCAATTAAATGGTGATATTAATAATAAAAAAACGACGTTGATTTTGAAAGAAATTAGGTAATACAAAAAAGTGTTAAATATTTTAGCATTTTCTGCGGTTGTTGTATAATTTAAAGTATGGAGAAGATTAAAACAATATATTGTGATTTTGACGGAACTATAACAAAAGAAGATTCGGTTAACGGTTTTTTTGAGATGTACGCTCCCAATTGGATGGATTCTGAAAAACTATGGATAGAAGGCAAAATCTCCTCAAGAGAAAATGCAATTATTCAAGTCGGACTGCTTAAAAATGTTTCTCAAAAACAACTGGATGATTATATAAATTCTATTGAAGTTGATGATTATTTTTTAGAGTTTGTCGAGTTCGTAAAATCTGAAAATTTAAAATTAACAATTCTTAGTGACGGATTTGATTTATTTATTCAGAGAATTCTTGAACGATACAACTTGGATATACCGTATTATGCAAACAAACTTATTTATAAAAATGGTAAATTCGATATTGAATTCCCGTATTATAGTGAAAAATGTGATAAAAAAGCCGGCATGTGTAAATGTCAAAAAGTTAGTGAAAATAGTTTTTGTTACATAGGTGACGGTACAAGCGATTTATGTATAGCTTCGAAAGCAGATGTTCTTTTTGCTACAAAAAAATTACATGAATATTGTAAAGAAAATAATATAAATCATTTACATTTTACTACATTTAGTAATATTATAGATATGTTACAAAAATATTAAATTTTGTAATAAATAAGTATAGAACTCTTTTATTTGAAATTTTTAGCGGTATTATGAATAAGTATGATCTTAAAATAAATTGATGGATGGGAATATGGCAATATTAGAAAAAGAACTTGTAACAAATTTAAAGAAGATTAATAGCAGAGAAATTAACGATACGTCAAGACTTGATATATCAGATGATGAGTTGGCGCTTATTGATAAAGAGTATTGCACTTATGGCGATAAAATACATGCTGAACCGGTTCCTAAAGTGTTTAGAGATTGTAATGGTGTTTTCATGTATGATTCTAAAAATACGCCATATTTAGATTTGGAAATGTGGTTTGCTGCTTGTAATTTAGGCTATAAAAACAAGAGAGTCAGAGATGCCGTTGTTAATCAAATAGACACTCTGCCACAAATATCTTCACATTTTCAATATGATTATAAAGTTTTATTGTCAGAAAAAATTGCGAAAGCTAATATAAAAAGGTTTGGACGTAAAGGTCGTGTACATTTCAACGTAGGTGGTTCACAAGTTATAGAAGATGCTTTAAAACTTGTCAGAAATTACACTCATAAGAGCAGAATGTTCTCATTCTTTGGAGGATTCCACGGAAGAACGTTAGGTGCAAGTTGTTTAACTGCCGGATATAGGTATAGAAAGCCTTTTGGTCACTTCTCAGACGAAGCTCATTTTGTACCATATCCTTATTGCTATAGATGCCCATACGGTAAGAAATGTGATTCTTGCAACTATTACTGTGTTCAACAGTTAAGACGTGAGTTTGAAGATAACTGTGCAGGATTGTATGATCATTCTGCAAAAGAAGCATCTCTAGGTGCATTCTTTGTCGAACCGGTTCAAGGTTCCGGCGGATACATCATACCTCCTAAAGGGTATTTTAAAGAACTCAAGAAAGTTTTAGATGATTTTGGCGTCTTATTTGTAGATGATGAAATTCAGATGGGCTTTTACAGAACAGGTAAATTGTGGGCAATAGAACATTATGATGTTAAACCTGACGTAATTACATTTAGTAAATCATTAACTAATGGCATGAACCCGTTAGGCGGTATGTGGGCAAAAGAAGAGTTAATTAATCCTGAAATTTGGCCGAACGGAAGGACTCATTCTACATTCTGTAATAACCCTATTGGTATGCGTGCCGGTTATGAGGTTATGAAAATATTTGAAGAAGGCGATTTTGAGACAGAAGTTGCAAATAAAGGAAAATATTTCTTAGATGGACTAAAAGAATTAGAAAAACGACATAAACGTATAGGTCATGTAGATGGGCTCGGTTTAGCGTTAAGAATCGAATGCGTAACAGAAGACGGATATACTCCTGATCCTAAGTTGCTTCATGATATATTAGCAGAAGGATTAAAAGGTGATTTAACATACAATGGTAAAAAATGCGGATTAATTCTTAATAAAGGCAGTCATTACAATAATACAATTACATTGGTTCCTGCAGTAACAATAACGTATGCAGAAATAGATATGGCATTGAGCTTGCTTGATCAATTATTTACAAGATTGTCTTAGTAGTAAATTTAAAAAATAATACAAAAGCGGTAAATCTTAAGATTTACTGCTTTTTTTATAATAAATTTAAATTTTTCGGTAAAAAGCCGGATTTTTAAATAGTATATTAAGAAATGTAACGAAATCGCTTAAACGTGAAATTTTAAAATTTTTATATACTTTATATATATGTAAGATGAAACAAAATAATTAAACATAACACAACCTTTCATACAACCTACACACTAACCTTCTACACATGAGGAATTAATTAAAAATTCCAAGCCCTAATCTTTTAGAATAGGGTTTTTTATTTTATAAATGTTTCATGATAATATAGTTTTGTACATTAACACGAGGTGTCATATGTTCAAAACAATTAAATTAGTTTTTAATATTACAATTATTGTCCTAGCACTTATAGGATTTAATGCAATTGGTGGTCAAAAATATATAGAAATGGCGAAAGACGGTATTGCCAGTTATATGTATCAGAGGAATGCAGAGTCTGCAAAAAAATTTGGAGATTTTTCTAAAATAAATGAAGAATTTGAGATAGAAAATACTGTAAGCTTAGCAGGATATAAAGCAGTAATAGCTGAACATAAAGCATCAGGTCAAAAAATGATAATTTTGGATACAGGTAAAAAAGCAATTTTAAATCAAGAAGACATTAAAGCGCCTGAACTTGCGGATAAATTAAAAGCATCTGCAGAAAAGATTAAATATCATGGAATTAGAGTTCAAGAAATAGCTATAACAGGAAGGGGGACTATGAGTGCATATGGGCATGATATACCTTATGCAAAATTTGATGCTAAAATATCAAAAGCTCCTATATCAGAAATTGCAGGGACAGTTGCATCTGTAAAGACCTCTGATGGGGCAGAACGACTTATTTTGTCTTTAAGCGAAAGAAAAAAATATTCTCAACTTATCACAAGCGAATTTTTCAAAGGGGTAAATGAGGGGTAAAGGGGCAAAGGGGTAAATAGGTGATGACGGAGCATCATCAAGCTATTCCGCCTGTTGAAAAAGGGTAAATAAGTGATAACGGAGCATCATCAAGCTATTCCGCCTGTTGAAAAAGGGTAAATAAGTGATAACGGAGCATCATCAAGCTACTCCGCCTGTTGAAAAAGGGGTAAAGGGGTAAATAAGTGATGACGGAGCATCGTCAAGCTACTCCACCTGTTGAAAAAGGGGTAAACAATAAATTGGTAAATATGTGATATAAGTATTGCTCCAAATAATACTTTATAGCAAAATAGGTAAATGAGAGGTAACACAATATGCAAAGGATTATGATATGAAAAGACTGATTGCTGTATTTATAACATTATGTTTAATGCAAATATCTGTAATTGCAAAAACAGATAAGTATTCTAAAGAATATTTGCAAGAGGGTTGTTATTTTACATTAACTAAACCTTTTACTGAGTATATTGTGAAAAAGAATATAAAAAAGGCATTAAAGAAAGAAACAGATGCTAATTTCAATGTTAAATTTGAGGGTTATACTACATCAAGTATTAAAAAAGGTATTTTTAAATATATAGAATTGGAAGGCGATGATGTAAGATATAATGATATTATACTTCCGTATGTTCATTTAAAATCATTATCTGATTATAATTATATTGATTATAGCCAAACCCCTATTGTATTCAAATCTGATATGACATATGAATATGAATTACTCTTATCAGATGAAGTCATAAATAAAGCATTAAAAGATACTGATTATAAAAAGGTATTAATGAAGGTCAATAAAATTGCTCGTCCGCTTTTTGTTGTGAATGGCGTTAAAATAAAAATTATAGATAATAAATTATATATAATTACAGAGTATAATTTTCCTATATCCAGAGGAAAAGATAGAATGTTTGTAGTTCAATCCGATTTTGAAGTTATTGACGGAAAAATAAAAGCAAAAAATGTAAGCATTGATACTTCATATGGAAATTTGGGATTAAATAAAGTAGCCAATTTAATTAATTACTTGAATCCGCTTGAATTTACATTAAACTTATTGGATGAAAATAAACATAATGGAACTATTGAAAAAATTAACATAGTTGACAATAAAGTAAAAGTTAGTGGTAAAATATATGTAAAAGGTAATCTTGGTTAAAAGTATAAATAACTGTTAGAGTTATTTAATATCAAGGAGTAGGCATGAATTTTTCTCAAAAAATCGGATTGTTTTGTTTAATCTTAATAACAGCGGCATATATCTATTTTTCTTTTTTTCAAAAAATGGATTTTAGTAATAGAATAGGTAATCCTAGTATTGAGAATTCAAAACAGCAAGAAAATGTTATAGATAATAATAAACAAGCAAATATAGAAAAACATATTGTAAAAACCGTAAAAATTTATGTAACAGATTCAAATGGGAATTTACGCTCAGTTAGTAGAAAATGTGATACAAATTTAGAAAAATCTTGCTTTGCTTATGCAATAAAAGAACTAATTGCAGCACCGTCTGATTGGGAAAAAAAGAAAGGTCTTTCATCAGAGATTCCATCTGCTACAAAAATTTTATCAATAAGAGAGGATTCTGATAATGTACTTGTTGATTTGTCTACTGCTTTCGAAAGCGGTGGTGGTGCAGAGAGTACATATATAAGAGTACATCAATTAATCAAAACGGTATTATCAAATACCAAACTGCCTGTATATTTATATATAGACGGAAAGCAAGCTAATGTTATTGGTGGTGAAGGCATAATGATTAAGCAACCTTTGTCAGAGAGGTCATTAGATGACTAAAGATTTAGAATACTATATGAACCTTCCATGGACACTAATTGAAGGAACAGATTTGGACTTTAACGGGAATCCATATTATTATATAGAAATTAAAGAGATTCCCAGTTTTGCATATTGTGCAAAAACAAGAGAAAAAGCTCTTGAAAATTATAAAAATCAGTTAAAACTTTCTTTGATGCTTATGCTTGAAGATGGTGATCACATTGTTGAACCTGGAGAAGAAATCGAGGACGATATTGATTGGGAGAGTATATGTCCGTAGTTAGTTTATCAGAAATTACAATTTCCCCGATGACAAAAGAAGATATAGATGATATTACAAAAATCGAGGAAGAAGCATATGGGAAACATCATTGGGCCAAATCGTCTTTTTATGATGAAATGTCTAATAATCTTGCAAAGTACTATGTGGCAAAAACGAAGACCGGTGAAACCGTAGGATATGCAGGCACTTGGCATATTATTGACGAAGGCCATATAACAACGATAGCCGTTAAAAAAGATTATCTAAGAAATCATATAGGTGAAGCTATTATGCAAAGAATAATTGATGACTGCTATAAAAATAATATAAAGTATTTGACACTTGAAGTAAGAGTCTCAAATGTTCCTGCAATAAAATTATATGAAAAATATGGATTTCAATCTTTAGGTACAAGAAAAGGATATTATCAAGACAATAATGAAGATGCATTGATTATGTGGACAGAAAATATCTTTTATGAAAAATTTAAGAATTTGTATAAAGTAAATACCGATAATTTAAAAATAGTTTAATAGAAAGAGTAAATTAAATGAGTAAGCGAGTTGCTGATCAAATAAATAGTTTTAAATATAAAGGTGAACCAATCAGAATAACATTGGGTACTCTTATAATGACAGCACTATGTGTAATCTTACTGATTATTGCTACTTTTACACAGATAACCGTAAAACATCCGTATTTTCCAGCTGATACTTTTTTTTATATATCACAAGGATATTCCGGTTTTGAGCTTTATAACCATTTTATTAAAAGCTACGACTATATACCGCAAATCCCTGTAATATTTTTTATATTGGCTCTTTTGGGACGAAAATTCGGCATTACAGCTATAATTATGTATATAATACTTGGAATGTTTTTCCCTATTTTTGCACTTGGCGGAGGTATTAGCTATTTGTTTGAATACGGATTCGGTTATATTTTAGCATATATACCGGCTGTATTCTTCACAGGAACTTTGTTAAAAGGAAAAACCGACTATTTAAGAATTCCTGTTATAGCTTTGGTAGGGGTTGTAACAATTCACTTGCTTGGAATATTGTATATGTTATTTATCTCGACTCTTCGCCACGCTCCAATTGAATTAATAACGAGTTGGATAAGTTCCCAAAGCGGAATTCAAATTTTATATGACATCTTTTTTACTATTATTGCAATAATAATTGGAAAACAAACAAGAAAACTTTTTTGGATTGTAATGTGCTAATAATCGAAGACCTCCATTTTTAATATAAACAAAGTATAGCTCAATTATTCATATTATGATAGAATAATTAAATATGAAACGTTTTAAAAGTAAGACTATAGCTATATGTATTGCGTCACTAATAACAGTACTTGGTGCATTTGGAGCAGATAATTATCAGAACAGCCTTATGTCGCTTCGCATACAAAATGAAGTGCAAGGCAACATTAACTTAACTGTATATACGCATAAGTCTTTTAGTCAAAGTATAAAAACCGAATATTTAGGAAATGGTGTTTATAAATTTATTTTGCCGCATACCAATAGTAAAATATCATCTATGCCGGATGTATCAGGTTTTGAGAATGTAGAAAGTATAAACATTGCTACTTTCCCATATACACCGGATGCTAGCGGATACACTCAAATATTTCTAAAAACAAAAGGCAATCCTTCTATTAGAACAACAACTGCTTTATATCTTGCAGATAGTCAAAACAATATTCATAATTATCAAGATACGAATACTATTCATTCGCAAAATCAAGAAACTGTTTCTACGAGTAATAACAAAAATAATCATACGCAATCGTATTCTGAAAATCAAAATTCGCAAAAAATTGCATATAATACGCCTATTAAAGCAGAAAACAATGTTGTAAAAGAAGATTATAATGCTTATAATCATACAAATAATAATGATTACGCTGATGCTGTAAATACTTCACCGAAGGAAAAAATAGCTTTTACTTTTGGAACTTGTCTGATAATTTTACTTGTATTGTTTATATACTTTACCGGAAAAGAAAAAATGTCGAGTGTTGTAGGAGAGCAGTCAAATTTTGATTTTGATGATAACGATAAAAAACATATACGTAAAACTATAAATAAACTTGATAAAATGTATAGAAAACAATCTACTCTTAAAACTGGCTCCTCGTATAAACCAGTACCGACATCAATGCCTGAGGCAACAGAACAATCTGCTAATGTAGATAAAGACGATAAACTTGAAAAAAATATAATTGATATTGATTCATTATTAAATCAACAAAAACAAGAGAGTGTTAATGTCGAAATACAGGAAAGTATACAGGAAGAAGAATTTGATGATTTAGCACAATTTCTTGATAAAGATTCTTCTGAAGAAGATATAAAAAACATAGAAGAAACTAACTTTAATGAAGAATTATATACAACTATTACAAGTAGCAATTCAATCAAATTTTCAATTAATGATACACATAAAATATATCAACTTGCACAAAATGAAATTAGTAATGAATTGCTAGAAAATATCTCAGATTTCATTCCGAAAACGAATAAATCAAAAAAACACGATATACAAAAAGTTTTAGAAGGTCTTTTGGCAGAATATACCATAAAACAGAATATTATATTTACAAAAGATGACGTAAATGCTCTTACAAAACTTATGAGCGTAGAATTAGATCCGGATTTTGTAACTGATTTACATACAGATCCTATACGAACAGAAAATATGCGCAAAGCAATGCAGGAAAAAGAAGCCCAAGCTCATAAAACTTCAAAAATGCTAACATTAAATGTGAAAGATTTTTTACCGGATTTGTCAAAAGAACTTTTAAAACAAGGAAATAAGAGAATAGAATCTAATGCACAACCACAAGTTGTATATTATAGCAAGGGTTATGATTTCATGGAGCTTTCTGTCAGTGATGAACTTCCTGATATTACAAAAGCTATGCAAGTAAAAGATGCCAATAAATATAGACCATCTGATAGTGTTCCGTTTGCATTAGAGGGTTATAAAAATCCAACAATAAAGGTTGCGGAAAACCTTCCTGATTTAGAAGATGTAAAAGCTCATCCGGAAAAATATGAAGAAAAGAAGAAACCGAAAGCTATAGTGGACGAAAATGCATTGCTTAAAAGTCTGGAAAAAGCTTCTTTACGCCCTGTTTATGACACAGATGATGTAAATTATAATATTGAAGATAATATAAGTGATTTAAAAGTTAATAAAAATCTTCATCACATAGAAAAGATACAAAATACAAATGTTAATATTGTATCAAATTTAAAAGAAAATATTATAAATAACGAATTAAACAGACAGCCTTTAGCTCCGAAAATCAAGACAATAGATACCAATTCTCTTATAAAGGATAAAAATGAAAAAAAAGAAGAAAAAAATATAACAGAGCATCATGATATAACCCAAGAGCAAGCTGTTAATACTATAGAAATAAAGAAAGATGAATCAAGTTTAAAAATGCCATTAAACTCTGATAAAAACCAATATGAAGAACCAAAAGTAATAATAAAAGAAAAGGAAATCAAACAGCAAACAGATATAAAGGAAGACACACGACAAAATAATAAACATGGCGGAGTAATAAAAACTGTAAAGTGTAATAATATAGTTTGTTCATTGCTAAAAAATGAAACCGGTTATAATATAATTGGTAAAACAGAAAATAATGTTGTCAATTTAAAACATTATGACTCACTTAAAAGTGAAAATATTCAAGTGAGAATTAATGAATCTAAACCGGATGGAAAAATGCAATATTTAGTTAAAGTTGGTTTTCACAAATTTATTATTAATGTGCTGAACGGTAGTATGGAGTTTGTAATGGATTTATGTTAAAGCGAATCCTTTGTTTGCTTGTAATAGTTTTTTTATTTTGTTCTTGTTCAAAAAAGAATGATAAAGAAATAATAACATTTTCTTCATGGGGTTCGGTTACAGAAGTAAAAATTATCAATGAATTAATAAAAGATTTTGAAATAAAAAATCCTGATATAAAAATACTTTTTCAACATATTCCGCAAAATTATTTTCAGAAGATACATCTTTTATTAGCATCTTCAACGGCTCCTGATGTTATTTTTATTAATAATCTATATTTACCAGTTTATTCAAATTTTTTATTAGAATTGGATGATATAATAAGCAAAGATGAATTCTATCCTCAAAGTATTCAGGTTTTATCATACAATAATAAATTATTAGCAGCTCCAAGAGATATATCGAATTTTGTATTTTATTATAATAAAAACTTGATGGGAGATTTAAATCCGGAGTGGACATTTAATGACTTTATAAATATAGTTCAAAGACCTCATTTAAGAGGCATGTGGAATATAAGTTTTGAAA
Organism: uncultured bacterium; assembly: GCA_902797575.1. Taxonomy (GTDB): domain Bacteria; phylum Cyanobacteriota; class Vampirovibrionia; order Gastranaerophilales; family Gastranaerophilaceae; genus CAG-196. The sequence goes on along the minus strand of CADBTL010000063.1, from coordinate 2,185 downwards.
GAGATATGTTTTATGCATCACCATATGTAATGACATTAGGATTTGATGACGGTATTAATTTCTACAAAAAATTGGAAGGTACCGTTGCACCTTTACCTGCAGATATTGGAAGTTTAACTCAAGCTCAAATGTTTCTTGATGGAAAAATAGGGTTATATTTATCAGGAAGGTGGATGTATCCAAAATTAAAACATGATGCTAAATTTCCGGTTGGTATAGTAACCTTCCCCGGAATAGTACCTGCAGATGCATCAGGTTGGGCAATATCTAAAACGTCAAAACATAAAATAGCTGCAATCAAATTTGTTAAATATATGTCATCAAATGAAAGTCTTGCGTATCTCACAGAAACCGGTTTAATTGTACCGGCAAGAAAAAGTTTAAGTAGCAAAATCAAAGAAAAAGCCTTTTTAGACGCAATAAAAAAATCAAAACCGAACGTAGTAAACAAACATTACAATAAAACACGTGATTTATTAAATAAAAAGTTATTTAGATAATTAATATTCAAATAGCTCATAATATATGATATACTGTATTTATGACAAAATATACATACTTAAATAACAGTATAAGAGATGGTATAGTTTCCAGATGGAGCGCAACAACTTTAAAAATATATATAGCGCCTATGAATTTCTATTCAAAAACAGGGGAAGATCAAAAATACAGAAAAATGGTAATGGATGCTTTTGCTGCTTGGACAGCTGCATCCGGAGGCAAGTTAAAATACTTAATTGCAAATTCATATTATGATTCTCATATAAATGTAGTGTGGAGAAGAGTTGACCGAAAATCATTGGGACATTGTGAATATAATTGGGAACCTAATTCAAAAATATTATATGGTGCAGAGGTTTCTATCGGTTTAACAGATGGTAGAATTCATAAAAAATATGATAATGATGCAGAAGTATATCATACAATTCTTCATGAGGTGGGACATTCTTTGGGATTAGGTCACAGTCCATATAAGCAAGATATTATGTATACTCCACACCAATATGGTATATCATCATTATCAGAAAATGATAAATATTCAATTCAATGGCTATATAGAATAACACCGGGAACGCCTGTTAAACAACTTGCTAATCAGTATAATGTAAGTACTTCAACGGATTTGGATGCAGTTATAAGAAAAATAGATGCAAAAGAGAATCCGAATCTTCAAAATGAAATAAAAATGCAGATTGCAGCAAAACGAGACTTACTGGAAGAATCTGCAAATATTGGTGACTTAAAAAGATACAAAATGATGCTCCAAAACATTTCTATATCGCCCAAAGTAAATAACTATTTAAAAAATTCTCATTTACGAGATGAACAGAACTAAGTTTTAGTAATCTAAATTATTAAAAATTAATTCGTTAGCAGGATAAATAAAAATCTAAAATTTGTTATAATTAGAACAGCTGAGGGTTTTTATATGAAAAAAGTATTATTTATTTTTATTATACTTTCGTTTATTATGACGCTAGCTACAGGATGTAACCGTTTGTCAGGAAAAAAACAAAATTTAATACAGTCAAAAAGACGTTTTGCTGAATATGTAGAACCTCAAGCACAAAAACCTTCCAATGTGGTTGATTTGTCGGAAGGACCTAAGCTAAAATATGATGCTCATTTAGGACCTAAAAACCTAAATTTTGATATAAAGATAGTAGATCCGTATTGATAAATTGGCTTATGGAGAACTCTAGTGAAAGAAAACCAACAAAAAGAAAATATAAATAACAGAAAATTTGTCGGCAGACTTGTATATTCAGTTCTTACCGAACGCAGGTGTGTAAGAGAAGCATTAAAACTTTTTCCGGATTCTCAAGATAAAAATATTGAATGTGCTTATCATGCTTTAGTCCATTTTGAAGCAGATGAAGATTTAAGATATAAAGATTATGAATATAGAGAAGCTCAAAATGAATATTTGGAATTTATTGCAGAAACTTTATCTAGCGGAAAGGAACTTCCGCGCAATATAGTAGCTGAATATGAAGATTACTATAAAGGAATTGCAAGACCTTGGACATCAGGTTTTAAAGGGTTTTTTAAAGAATTTTTAAGATTTATAAATGTTTAAAATTAAAGTATAAATTTATTGAGTTTGCGGAAAAATTAAAATTTTGTCTTGAATTTGCTCCACGCTCGGAAAGTTTCGCCTTTGAACTTTCAGTTCCGGTCGGCT
>CADBTL010000062.1 GCA_902797575.1 uncultured bacterium | reverse complement strand
TTAATGCACGAGTTATTAGAAAAAGCTGTCAGGACTGCAAAAGACAGGGGTAAATATCCTGAACTTTCCGATATAATGAAAGATTTTAATATAGGAATAAATGGCACAAGATTTACATCTGAGGCTAAAAAGGAACAGTTTGAAAGACTTGGAAAGCAAGCATTAGAAAGTTATTATCCTCACTTTATACAAATTCCTGTTGAAAGAATTGAGGATATAGAATTAAATTTCTATGGTGTAGAGGTTGATGGTAATTTAATAACAGGGCAAATCGATAGAATAGAAAAGAATAATGACGGAACTTATTCACTATACGATTATAAAACAGGAGTGCCTGTTCCTGCCGGACAAGTTGCTGTTGGCGGATATAAAGAAGGATACTATAATCAATTGTGTTTTTATAAATATGCCTATGAAAAACTTTCAGGGAAAAAAGTTTCACAAGTTGGAATTATTTATATAGAAGAACATCAAAGAAGTGTGTATAAAAACTTTGATTCTTCCGATATGGAATATATCGAAAACTTGATAAAAGAGACTTATAAAAACATTAAAGCACTGAATTTTGATCCTATCCCTGAAGATGAAAACGGACCTTGTAGATTCTGTGCATATAAACAACTTTGCAGATTAGATGTTTTATAAAATGTCCATTTTTGGCACAGATGCCATTTATTATGATAATAGATAATAAATATAGGAGTAAGAATATGTCAAGATATGAACGAGTAGAAGATATTTTAAGACTTGCAATAGAAATGCAGAACAGCTATCAGGGTTTTTCTATTCAGGATATTCAGGATGAATTTGATGTTTCAAGAAGAACTGCAATTAGAATGAAAGATGCTGTAGAAAGGCTTTTCCCAAGTATGGAAGAAGTTGAGAACCCACTTTCAAGAATTAAGAAATGGCGCTTAAATAAAACTCCTCTTAGTAAAATGATTTCTTTTACGGCAGAGGAAATTGCAGAATTAGAGAACTGCAAATCTATGATGAAAAATCTTAATTATACAAACAGATGTGACTTGCTTTCGGAAATTATGGCAAAAATAGATATGCTAAATGAATCTAAATCTGTTGAAACTGATGTTGAAGCTCTTTTGGAAGTCGAGGGTTATGCTGTAAGACAACATCCTCGTTATAAGATGAATTTAATGACCTTAAATGTAATTTCCGACGCACTTAAAGCTTTTAAATATATTACATTTGATTATGAAAATAACAAGGGTGAAACGGCTAAGTTAAAGATTCAGCCGTATGGAATCATTTATGGAGAAAAAACATATCTTTTAGGCTACAACGAAGAGAAAAAAGGATTCCGTTATTATCTTTTGCACAAGATTAAAGAGCCGAAAGTTGTTGATGAATATTTTGATAAAGATGAAAAATTTGATTTAAAAAATTATCTTAAAAACTCATTCGGAGTGTATCAGGAAAAGCCAATGAATATTAAACTTTTGTTTTCTAAAGATGTTAAAGATGCAATAAAAGACTACAATTTGCATCCGACACAAAAACAAAAAGTTAATCCTGACGGAACAACAACTGTAACATTTGAAGCCGGCGGCAGATATGAAATTTGCTGGCATTTATTCCGTTGGGGAAAAGATGTGAAAATCCTCGAACCACAGGAACTAAAAGACACATATAAAAAATTATTAGATGAAGCTACAAGACAAATTTAGGAGTAAAAATGCCTGAAATAGAAATTATAAATGGAGATATTACTAAATTACCGATAGCTGCCATTGTTAATGCAGCTAATAATTCTCTGCTTGGTGGTGGTGGAGTTGACGGTGCCATACATCGTGCTGCAGGTCCTTGGTTATTGGATGAATGCAAAAAATTAGGCGGTTGTGAAACAGGACAGTCAAAAATCACAAAAGGATATTATTTACCTGCAAGTTTTGTTATTCATACAGTAGGTCCTGTTTGGCAGGGTGGCAACAAAAATGAACCTGAACTTTTGAAATCTTGCTATATAACAGCATTAGATCTAGCAAGAGAAAAAGGTTTAAGAAAAATAGCATTTCCGGCAATTTCGTGCGGAGTATATGGCTACCCGATAGATAAAGCTGCTGAAATTGCTGTATCAACAGTAATAAAATATGTAAGACAATATGATTGTTTTGACAAAATTATTTTTATTGACCTAAATCCATATATAATAAAAGAATATGAAAAACTATTAGAAATTGCCAAAAGACAAATGTAAAATGCCCGTTTATGACACACCTGCAATTTATAATTAAGTTGAAAGGGGTGTTTTATGAATAAAGACATTATAACTATCGGTATTGGCGGTGGCGGAATTAATATCATTAATGATTTGGCACGCAGGAATTTGGTTGATTCAGATTTTTTGGTTATTGATACTGATTTGCAGAGTTTAAACCAATGTTGTATAAATGAAAAATTGTTAATCGGTGAACGTGGACTCGGACTCGGCTTTAATCTTAGTAAAGAAGAATTGGAAAGAGATCTTGAAAAAATTAAGCCTGACTTAAAACACAGGATAGCAGACCACAAAGAAATAATTGTTATATCTTGTCTTGGCGGAAAAACGGGTTCACTTGTTATATTATATGTTCTTGAAGTTATAAAAGAACTGCAAATTCCATCACTTGCAATTTGTATTACTCCATTTTCTGTTGAAAATAAGTTGAAACACAGTTTTTCTTTAAGTTGTTTGCACGAAATCGATTGTATGAAACAGGAAAAATATATTCTTAAAAATGATGATGTTTTGAATCTAAACATTGAAAACAAGCCAATAAAAGAATGCTTTAGTTTATACAATGAAAAAATTGTCAAAATTATAAATTCATTTAAAGAAAATCCAAACTTCCTGAAGTGCCCATTCCTGACATAGTCATAATTTATAATCTTATTGTAGAGAATTTAAAGGAGAAATATTATGACAAAATTAACAAAAGAAGAGGCTGAACAACTTTTTAAAAAGCGTT
>CADBTL010000061.1 GCA_902797575.1 uncultured bacterium | reverse complement strand
GCTTCGTCAAGTTACTCCGCCTGTTGAAAAAGGGGGTAAATGAATTATGACAGAGCTACGTTAAGCTACTCCGCCTATAGAAAAACAATTTTTCCGTAAACTCAATAATGAGGGCGGGGAATAAGTAAATTTACTCATCATATTAAAATATAAGGTTTCAAGCTTTATCGGTATCATCTTATGTAAAATTTTTATTGTATAATTCTATGTATGACTAGTCTGGATTATTTAAATAATAAATTTGATATAATTGTAGTAGGAGCAGGGCATGCCGGTTGTGAAGCTGCAATATCCTCAGCAAGACTCGGTTGCAATGTTTTGTTATGTACTCTCAATGTCGATAATATTGCCTTACAGCCTTGTAATCCTGCAATCGGCGGACCTGCGAAGTCGACCTTGGTAAGAGAAATTGATGCCTTAGGCGGTGTAATGGGAGAAGTAGCTGATGCTACTTATCTTCAGATGAAAACGTTAAACTCTTCAAAAGGACCTGCAGTAAGGGCATTAAGAGCACAATCTGATAAAAAAGAATACACGAAATATATGCGAAATATTATTGAAAATACTGATAATATTTGGGTGAAGCAAACTTGTATAACGGATATAAAAGTTAAAGACGGTGAAATAGTAGGTGCTGTTGATGAATATGGTATTGAATATTCTTGTAGAGCAATTATTTTAACAACAGGAACATCTCTGGAAGGTAAAATGTACGTAGGGCTTCAAGCATACTCAGGAGGCCGTCTAGGAGAAAGAGCAGCAATCGGCTTATCTCAATCACTAAGAGAGCATGGAATAGTAACAAAAAAACTTAAGACCGGTACTCCTGCTCGAGTTGATAAAAGAACTATTGATTATTCAAAAATGACAGTTCAACCGGGTGATGAAAAATTGAGTTTTTATTCTTTTAAGCCAAACAGACCGGTAAGACCACAGTATCCATGTTATTTGACAAGAACAAACGAAGAAACTCACGCAATAATTCGTGCAAATTTAGACAAGTCTCCTATGTACCAAGGATTAATACATGGAGTTGGTCCGAGATATTGTCCTTCTATTGAAGATAAAATCGTTCGATTTGCATCAAATCCTTCTCATCATATATTTATTGAACCGGAAGGATTAAATACATATGAAGTTTATATACAAGGTTTTTCCACGAGCCTGCCTGCTTGTGTACAGGTTGAAATGCTTCGTTCACTTCCGGGACTCGAAAAAGCTCATATTATAAAACCTGCTTATGCGGTTGAATATGATTATGTACCTGCTGTTCAAACTTTACATTCTTTGATGTCGAAAGATATTAAAGGTTTATTTTTTGCAGGACAAATTAACGGAACCAGCGGATATGAAGAAGCTGCTGCTCAAGGTTTAATTGCGGGTATAAATTCTTTTAATTATATTAATGGCTCAGAGCCGTTAGAACTTTCAAGGGCATCTTCATATATTGGGACATTAATTGATGATTTGGTAACAAAAGATATTCAAGAGCCTTATAGAATGTTAACTTCTCGTTCTGAATACAGGCTTCTATTAAGGCAAGATAATGCTGATGAAAGATTAACAGAGATTGGACATAAAATAGGTTTGATTGATGATATCCAATACAATAGATTTTTACATAAACAAGAATGCATTAAGAGAGAAATCTTGAGACTTCAAGAAACAAAACTTTCTGCTACTGAAGAAGTTAATAGTGTTCTTCAAAAATATAATGAACATATTGATAGAGGAATCAGGCTTGCAGAGATTCTGAAACGTCCTAATATTACTTATGATGTATTCAAAGAAGCTGATGAAGAAACTCATTCTTTAAATTTGTCTCAAGATATAACGGATGAAGTTGAAGTTTTAATTAAGTACGACGGATATATAAAACGTCAGGAGCAGCAGGTAGAATCAGCAGAAAAGCTGGAGAAATACAAAATACCTGCAAATATAGATTATTCAAAAATTCAACATATATCAACCGAAACCAAAGAAAAGCTGGAAAAAATTCGTCCGACGAATCTGGCGCAAGCTTCTCGTATAGGCGGAGTAAAGCCTGCTGATATTTCTGTTCTGATGGTAATGCTTGGAAAATAAATATATCGTAATATTTGGCAATAATTACCTTGACAGTCAGATTAAGCTTGTGTTAAAAATGTTAATATATAAATAGTGTATAGATAGGTTGACTGTCTAAAATGGATTTATTAATCCTACAGTCCCTCAAAAAGAAAGGAAAAGACAATGTACGCAATAGTCGAAACAGGCGGTAAACAATACCAAGTTGAAGAAGGACGCTATGTAGACGTTGAATTACTTGGTGAAGAAGCTGATTCAAAAGTGGTTTTTGATAAAGTCGTAATGATTGTAAACGGCAAGAAATCAAAAGTAGGACAACCTTATGTAGCAAATGCTAAGGTTGAAGGCACTGTTTTAAAAACGGATCGTGCAAAGAAAATTATAGTATACAAACAAAGACCCAAAAAAGGCTACAGAAAAAAACAAGGTCACAGACAAGGTTTTGCAAGAGTTATGATTAACAAAATCAAAACTTCAGCTACAAAGGCTAAAGCAGAAGCTACTGAAACGGCAGCAGAATAATTAAGTGACAGATTAAAATTTAAAGGAGAAATAAAATGGCACATAAGAAAGGTATGGGATCAACCCGCAACGGCCGTGATTCGGAAGCTAAACGTTTAGGCGTTAAGAAATTCGGCGGTGAAATGGTTAAATCCGGCAACATTATAGTTCGCCAAAGAGGAACCAAGATTCATCCGGGTAATAATGTAGGAATCGGTTCTGATGATACATTGTTCGCATTAATAGACGGACAAGTTAAGTTTGAACCTCACAGACGTGACAGAAAACAAGTTTCTGTTTATGCTGTATAGTTATATAAAAGGTTTTTATAAGGGAAACTCTTCTTGTAAAAGAAGGGTTTCTCTTTGCAACAACGAAGGAATAATATTATGATAAGTCCAATAAATAGCACTTTACCCAAAGAACATGTAAAACGATTGTCAAAAGTTTTTGGCGGTGAGTTAATAGATGGCTCAACGGCTAAAGTAAGATTGAATTTTAACCCGCAGGGCAATATACAATCAATGGAGTGTTATACATTTAATAAAAAAGGTAATTCAGTCGGGGGAAAAGCAATAGGCAGAATTCCTAAACTAACATATCAGGAAATAATAGATTTTGTAGTAGATATATCAGAAAAAGCAAAAAATTGGGATGTAGTCGGAACATTTAATGCAGTTATACGTAAGTAGCTTTAATTGCTCATTATTTTAAAATATAGTATAATAATCTTGTGAATATAGAGGAATATTATGAGCGAGATTTGTGAAAACTGGACCCAGTGGCTGAAGAAAAATCGTTTTGCAGGACAAACTCCTGAAATGATTGAACAAACAACACGCTGGTTAGAGGCAGTAAGAGATGTTATATTAGTGTATGCTGAAATACAGCCGCATGAAACGGTATTGGATATAGGTTGCGGAACCGGACTTCTAGCGTTCAAAGCTCTGGAAATGCAAGGATGCAAGGGAAATGTAATTTTTTCTGATATGTTTCAGGATTGTCTTGATGATTGCAAGAAAATTCTTGATGAGGCTGGCGTTACTGAGGGATATGAATTATTAAGATGCCCTGTTGAACATATTGCTTTACCTATGAGCACGGTTCACAAAGCAGTAATGCGTTCTGTGTTAGTTCATGTTGTAAACAAACAACCTGCAATAAGTGAAATATATAGAGTTTTAAAACCTGGTGGAAAATTCTGTGCTTTTGAACCTTTGGTTCGAACAAATACAAGATATTGGGAAATATTGGATCCAATGTATATTGATAATTATGAAGATTTTAAGCGAGTTGAAAACGAGATAATGAATGATCCGATGGACTCTCTTCTAAACTTTGATGAACATACTTTGCAAACTAATCTGGAGATTGCAGGTTTTTCGATTCCGGAAATCAAGCTACAAGAAGTTAAATCAAACTATATTGTTCAGCCTAATATGGTAAGAGAATGGTTTGTTAATCCGCCATCACCTACACAACCTTCTACAAAAGACCGGTTCTTAAAATATTTTGATTTTCCGACTGTTGAAAAATTTATGTTCCAAGTTGAAGAATATTTAACAGGCAGAAGTATTTCGCTTAAAACAAATGCAGCATTCATTAATGCTACAAAGTAAAATAAAAGGTAATATAGTAATGGAAAAACAAACTGCAATAATAATACCAGCAAGATATGGTTCATCGAGACTTGAAGGGAAACCTTTATTGGTAGCCGGAGGCAAAACTGTTATACAGTGGGTATGGGAAAAGGCAGCTAAATGTAAAGATATCCACAGGGTAATTATTGCAACAGATGATGAAAGGATTTTTAATGTCTGCAAAAGCTTTGGGGCAGAAGTAGAGATGACATCATCTAATCATAAAAGCGGAAGTGATAGAATTGCTGAGGTAGCAAAGCGTCATGAGGAAATTTCGTATATAATAAACTTGCAAGGAGATGAACCGCTAATACAGGAATCTAATATTGAATTGGTACGTAAGGGTATTGTAGAAGATAATTCTGCTGATATATCAACTCTCGTGCGGGAAATTAAAAATAAAGCAGAAGTAGATAATCCTAATTTAGTAAAGTGTGTTTTTGATGTAAATAATTACGCAATGTATTTTTCTCGTTCTAAAATACCATATGAAAGAAATGAAGGAAAGTCCAAATTTTACGGACATTTAGGTATTTATGGCTATAAAAAAGAAGCTTTATTTAAAATGACTTCTTTAGAACAATCTTCATATGAGCAAGCTGAAAGTTTAGAGCAATTGAGAGCTTTACAAAACGGTATGAAAATAAAGATTGCTGTTGTTGATAATGTTCCTGTAGGAATAGATACTATAGAAGATTTTAATAACTTTAAATCTATGGTAGAAACTGTTTTAATCAATAAATAGTAACATTTATAAATATATTTTAGCAAAATTTTTAAAATTTTTTAGAAATTAATATTAAAATTTGTAACAATTTTTGTTCAAGTAGTCAATTTTTAACATTTACCGTGTTTAATGTAAACAGCCGAATGTGTAGAAAGGTTCTTTAGTTTGAATTCAATAAATAGCACAAGAAATAATATATCATTTAATGGTGGCAAAAACACAAGCAGATTAGCTAAAGTTATAACGAGTATGACAAAAGCTGATGCAATGGCACCGGTTATTGCACTGGAGGGCTGCGTTGTTACCGGAAGAACCTATCAAGCATATAAAAGAGGCAAGTGGGACGAGGCAAGAGAAAGATTTATAGAAGAGATTATGGGCTCTATAACATGGCTGGGAGGTGTGTTATCACTAAATTGGCTTGGTGATAAAGTAGTTGCAAGAATATTAAAATCAAATGGTAAGAACTTTGATGTCGGTAAAGATAAATTAAGAACACCATTTGATAATTTTATGAAAAAAATTGCACCTAAGAAATTCTCTCAAACTCAGGTTGCGTGTATTAAGAGCGCAAAAGTTATGACTAGTATAATTCTTGCAAACTTGTTTATCGGTTTTGTTGTACCTAAAGTTAACCAAGGATTGACAAGTAAACTTAGACATGAAAGAAAAATAGAGAAAGAACAACAGAATATATTATCACCAACTCCTGCAGCAAATGAAGTTGCATTTAAAGGTGGTGCAATGAATGCAGTAAATGCGTTCACTAATATGATTGAAAATACAAATACAGGTAAATTACTTTCAAGTGATGCAGGTATTGTAGCCGGCAGAACATATAACGCAAGAAAACCGGAAGAAAGAAGAGAAATTGCAATTAGGGATATCGGTTCAATTTACTTCTATATGTGGGCAAGCGGTCATGTAGGAAATGTTCTAAACTTCATTGAAAGTGGCAAATTAACAAGATTGAACCCAAATACGGCACTAATTTTAGATAAACATTTACAAAACTTTATCGGTGATAAAACAATGAGTGTTGAAGAGTTTAGAAAGGCTGTTCTTGGAAATCCGAATAATGTTAAGCTTCCAAACGATTTAAAATTTGAAACAGAACAATTATCAGCTTTTTCAAAATTAATAAATAAAAAACCAATGGAAATCATTACTTTAAACGAATTTGAAAAAGTTAAGGGAATTAATTCTGATGTAATCAACAGAGCCAGAGAAATGGCAACTTTGCAGCCGGAAAGACTTGGTGAAAAAGTCTTAACAAAACAACAAGTTATAGATTCGTTTAATAAAGCTGAAATTAACAATACAAAACTTTTGCATAATGTGTTCTCTGAATTCTCTGGCGGTCAGGGTGTAGAAATCGGTAAGGATGCAAAAGGGAAAATTATTCGCTCTGAGTACGAATTTAGAGGCGGTAAGTATAATGATGAATACAGGTATATATCTAATAAAAAATTATATAAATTAAAATCACAAATGGAGCAATACGTAGAGACTATATGTAAGTCCGCTAAAGATGGCAAGGTTGATAAAAAGTTGCTGGATAAAGTAAGAAACAAGAACGTAATGTATAGCGGAATTAATTTTGCGGCTGGATTTACAGTTGCAGCACTCTTCTTATCAACACTAATTCCAAAGTTCCAATATTATGTAACAAGAAAAACAACCGGCGTTGATGCATTCCCCGGAACATATGACTATGAACATCATAAAGAGGCAGATTCATAAATTTAATATTTAATACAGCCAATTTCGTGGTCATTTACAATCCCTATCGATTGTAAATAAGAATATACAATTACTGTTCCGACATATTTCATACCACGTTTCTTTAAGTCTTTTGATATTTTATCAGATAATGGTGTTGATACGTAAAATTTGTCATCTTCATTTTTTATAATTTTTCTGTCAGTAAAACCCCAGATATAATTTGAAAAACTACCAAATTCTTTTTGTATCTCAATAAAAATTTTTGCATTTTTAATGGCAGATTCAATTTTATTTCTACTTCTTATAATACCTTTATTTTTAAGGAGTTCGTCTACTTTTTTGCTATCATATAATGCAACTTTATTAACATCAAAATTGTCAAAGGCTTGTTTAAAAGCATCTCGTTTTTTTAGTACGGTAATCCACGATAGTCCGGCTTGAAAACCTTCTAAAATTAAAAGTTCAAAAAGTTCTCTGTCATTATATTTTGGAACTCCCCACTCTTCATCATGGTATTTTACGTATATATCAGATTTCTCATCTACCCAAAAGCAGCGTTTCATTCCAAAAATCCTTTTAATTATGACAATCTTCTTATCATTTCTTGTGCGTCTTCATCTTCAGGTAATATATCGGTTAATTTATATAAGCACTCAAGAGCATTATCTTTTTCTTTTGTTTTTTCGTAACATTTTGCTAAACTTTTTAAAACAGATATATTGTCAGGGAATTTAGTACGTAAATTAACAAATATATTAATAGCTTGTTGATATTCTCCAAGTTCATAATAAGTTAAAGCTAATGTATTTTGTGTTTCTATGTCAGGATTTTGCTCAACGGATTTTATTAAATATCTTTTAGCTTCTTCATATTCTTTTCTTGCATACATTATTCTTCCAGCACAAAATAGTATGTATTCATGATGATGGTTAATATGCAATGCTTTCAATATGAATTCTTTTGCTTCATCAAGTTGATTTAATACTAATTTATTAAGTGCCATAAATGTTAGTACAAGTATATCATCAGGTTGTATATCTAAAGCTTCTCTATAATACCTTTCGGCCTCAGTATTCTTAGATATTGAGTATAAAAAGTTCCCATATTCAAAGATGATATCAAAATCATTTGGCTCTAACTTAAGTGCTGTTTGAAATTCTTGCTCTGCATAATCAAAAAGACGTTTATTTAAGTAAATTACAGCCAAATCTTTATGTGCTTTTGCAAAGTTTGGATTTAATCGTATTGCTTTTTTTAGAATTTTTTCAGCTGTATCTGTATCACAAAGACTTGAAGACAGAACTGCATATTGATGCATAACTTCCGCACTCGGTTTATTTTTTAAAATAATTTTATCAAATAGTTCTTTCGCTTTACTCAATTGGTTTACTCTAATGTATAAATTTGCCAATTTTTGTGCCGGTATTATAAATTTGGGGTTTACATATACGATACTTTCGAGCATGGATATTGCTGTTTGAATTTCACCCATTGCTTCATAACAAGTTATTAAGCTGTATTTGTAGTTTTCTTTTTCCGGATGCATATCCAGAAGCTTCTTATATATGCCTATAGCATCCTGAAAGCGTTCTAATTTTAGCAATGATAAAGCATATGCCGTTTTAAAACTTTCATCCTCTTCATCAAGTTCTATTGCTTTTTTCAAATATTCACATGCCTCTTGGTGTTTATTCTGAATTTGATATATTGAACCCAAATTAAAGTATCCCATTGGACTATTAGGATTTATCTCAATAACTTTTTTGTAACAATTAATTGCATCATCTTGTCTTGAAGTTGCAACATACGCAGTTCCAAGACTATTGTATACACTGACATTATCAGGAGCTTTCTTCAGAGCCTCTTCAAGTGGTTCTATACTCTTTGGAAAGTCTTTAAGTTTTAGAAATGCTGTACCTATTACAAAATCAAAAATATAGTCATTGGGTGCATATACCTTACCTCTTGAAGCATATTCTACTGCATCTGCAAAGTTTTCTAATTTAATAAAAACCACACAAAGAGTTTTATAAGCTTCGACATACTCTTTTCTTAAATCAATAACTTTAAGATATGCATTTTTGGCTGAAATGAAATCACCAAGTGTATTGTAACAATTTGCAAGATAAAACCATGCTGTAGCATCTTCCGGTGAATATTTAACAACAGTTTCAAAATGACTTTTTGCCATTTCCCAATTTTCGGTATTAACTTCTGCAAGTCCTGCAAGTTTGATTAGCTCAATGTTATCCGGTTCATCAACAAGTGCCGCTGCTGCAAGTTTTATTGCCTCGTCAAACTCTTTGTTTCCTACCAGTTCATTTATTTTATTTATATCAGCCATTCTTATTTCCTATTCAAATATACATTTTATCCGCCAAAGTAATTTTTTAAACCTGACGTTAAATTTCTGTTTTTACATAATTTTTTTAATTTTGAAATTGCTCTGTTTTCAATTTGTCTGATTCTTTCTCTTGATACTCCATATATAGAACCTATTTCATCAAGAGTTTTTTTATTCCCGTCATTATTAAGACCGAACCTCAGGATTAGCACATCTCTTTCTTTTTGACTTAATTGATCAAGCATGTTTTTTATATCTTCAAGCATGCTTTCCTGAGAAACGATGTTATCAGGTGCAATGGTAGATTCATCAACTATATAATCTATAATTTTATTTGAATCATCTTTTTGTCCGGTAGGTGTATCAATACTTATTGTAGATTGTGTTGATTTTATAATAGATGTTAATTTTGAAATAGATATTCCCATTTCGTCTGCAATTTCTTGTTTATTTGGTATTCTACCGAGTTTTGTTGTCAAATCCATCGTAGCCTTTTTTATCTTGTTTATGGATTCTATTAAGTGAATCGGCAAACGAATAATTCTCGCTTTGTCTGCAATAGCACGTGTAATCGATTGTTGAATCCACCAAGTTGCATATGTAGAAAATTTATACCCTTTTGTGTAATCAAATTTTTCAGTTGCTTTTATAAGTCCCATATTACCTTCTTGAATTAAATCAAGAAAGGACAGACCCCTTCCTATGTACTTTTTTGCAATACTGACTACAAGTCTTAAATTTGCATTAATAAGGACTTTTCTTGCAATTTCGCTTTGAGTTTCATATATTTTTTTTGCTACTTCAAGCTCTTCATCACTTGTAAGAAGCGGTATTTTACCTATTTGTTGCAAATATATTCTGACAGAATCATCCGAATTGACTGAACTTAAGCTTTCTTGAGTTTTAGGTTCTTCTATCTCAATTGATTCTTCGTCATCATCTTCTATTGTTTCAATACTGTTAAAATCGATTCCTTCATCAGAAATCTCATCAGCCATTATATTTAATGTATCGGTTCTTTTACTCATGATAACCTCTTTGTATACTTTTATATTTTATATATTACAATCTTACCAATTCTACAATAATTTTTATTATGTAACAATTTGTTAACTTCGCTTAATTAACTTTTGTCTTACATATTCGAATAAAATTATAGCAGCTGCATTTGAAACGTTTAATGAATTAAAGTTCGTTAGCATAGGAATTTTGATTTTATAATCGGCTAACTTTAGTAATGATTTTGAAATTCCGGCATGCTCCGCTCCCATTATTAAAGCAAAATTCATGTCCGTATAATCTACTTCATAATGATTATCTTCTGCATGATGATCAGATGCAATTACCCAGTAGTCGTTTTCTTTTAGTTTTTGAATAGTATTTACAAGACTGTTTGTTTTTATAACAGCTATATGATTAATTGCGCCTGCACTTGTTTTTTCGACAGTAGAGTTGATAAGAACTCCTCTTCTTGATGGTAATATGACTCCGTCGATTCCTGCACAAACGCATGAACGTATAATAGCACCTATGTTATGAGAATCTTCTATACCATCCATTATGACTAGCGATGCCTGTTTATTTCTGTGATTTTCAATAAACTCTTCAAGTTCGATATACTCAATTGGTGCTATTTGTGCAACAACTCCCTGATGTCTCCCCTCGGGAACCAAGTAGTTTAGTTTATCTTTTGAAACAAATTGAAAGACAATGCCGCTCTGTTTTGCTAACTGTTTTATCTCTTCTATCTTTGCATCAGAACGGGCATTATTAGATATTAGGATTTTGTTAAATTTTCTTTCTCCATGTTCTAATGCTTCTATTACGGCATTTTTTCCATAAATTATAGTATCTTCCATTTTTTACCTCTAATATAGATAGTAACATTAATTAATCTATAATGATACAATATTATAGATTTTACGTAAAATTTCCTACAACTAGAGTATTTTTTTTTCAAAATATTAATTTAGTTTACAGAACACATATTCTATTGTAGAATAAAAGAAAAGAGGATAATATAGTGTTTAAGAAGAGTTCAGTAGTTGGTGTGTCCATAACTCCGGAAGCGGGTTTGGAAGTCGCACAAATAGATTATGCATCAAAGATGCTGTTAAAATATGGAAGAAAACCTCTCGATTACAATATTGTAAGAAGAGAAGTTGCAGATTTGGATTTATTTAAAGAAACCTTGCAGGAATTGTTGGACGAATTGGTTATTCCAAAAGGCACCGAGTTGGTATTAACGATACCTACAGTGGCATTCAAAGTAGTAGACTATCCTGCTTCTATGGATAATTATCAAATTGAAAGTGCAATAGAAGAAGAAGCTTATGAAAATCAATATTTGAAAAATGTTGATTCTGTATCGAGCTTTTCCATGGTTGAGAAATCATTGCAATCAAATAAGGTAGCTTATGTTGCCACCCAACGTTCTACAATTATTGAAATTGTTTTGGCAATAAAAGATATGGGCTATACAGTAAAGAGTATTGATTCTTCAGTAAACTCTGTGTTTAATTCCCTAATATATTTAAATCGTGTAGCAACCGAAGCAGGAAAAAATTGGTTATTGTTAACTGTAGAGAATAGCTGCTGCAGGATAATATCGGTCTCTGACAGGCATTATATAGATGCGATAGAAGAAAAGATAAGTATAGGTTCTGTATTAAGCGACGCTGAAAATTATTCAACAGTAATTAATGCCGTTGAACCTATTTTAAAACGATTACCTGCTTCATATTTATGTGTTGTATCTAAAACTAATGTTATAAGCGCAGAAATTTTAGCAAATAAATTGGAGTACACTTCTCCTATAATATATCAGGAAGCAAATGCTTTCAGAAAAGAAGATTTACTTTTATTAAGTCCTGAAGTTGAAGATTTAGATTTACAAACTCTTACTCTTGATGTAATAGGTGCCGCTATTTATCCTGAGTATGCAAAGTTTTCTCAAATGAATTTTAATTTCTTTAATAAAAGCTTAGGTGATATATATTTAATGGAGCAACCGCCATCTTTGTTCGGCGGAAAGTTAATCTTAACAACTGATAAATTGATATTATTGGCTCTATTAGCAGCTGGAGTTATTGGTGTTATTTTATTTTCTGCTTTTATGTGGCATAAATTAGAGACTGATAAAATTAATACAAATATAGATAATATGAATAGTGATATTCAAAGGATTGAGAGATTTATTCAAGCTCACAAAGACATGACCGCTGATGATTTTGATGAAGGAGAAGAAATTAGAAATGGCTTGTTGCATAATAAGGGTATTTACTCTTACTATACAATTGTAGGAACAGAGATTCCTAAGAAATTATGGCTGACTTATTTAAAATTAGGCGATAAGACTACAATTGAAGGACAGGCTGACAATATTGAAAGTGTATATGCATTTTTCAGAAATATTAAGGACTATTCTCAGGGTTCTGATATTACACTTCAAAAATTAGGTTTGGCATCAGCCGGAGCTTCAAAATTGGAATCATTGGATAAAGAGTCCATTTTAACTATGTTAGACGCAGATTATTATGAGTTCAGAATATCTAATGATACTAACGTTGTTAAGCAATCTACAGAAAACGGATTGCCGGGGAATTTGGAATTAATTAATTAATAGAAGGATTATGTAATGGATAAATACAAGAGATATTATGGTGTCACACTGTTTTTGTTAGTTTTAATTGCAGCATGTGTATTTTCCGGATTATACATTAAACAACTGTATGATTCTTATACTGCACTTAAATTACAAGAAGCAGATGTTGCAAATGTCTTAGAAACAAAAAAGTCTGAAGAAAGTAAAATCAGACAAAAAATTATCAGATTAAGAAAATCTATAATGACTACTCAGAAAAAAATTTATTCACCTGTAGAAGATAAATTGGGTGATGATACCTTATTCTTTACTTTGTACAGCGATTTGATTGATATGGTTCATTCTAACTCAATAAAGATTGATTCTATAGAATATAAATATAATCCGGATAACGATAATTTTGTGAAACAAGGTAGTGCATATTTTGTATGTGATGTAAATTTAAAATTAGTTTCTAATTATGTAAATTTAGGTAAATTGGTTCAAGATATTTATCAATATCCTTATTACATGAAAATAAATGATATAGAAGTTTCTCCGTATGCAAAAGATAAGAAAATTCTTTTGACAACTATGAGTGTAAGATTATATGCTCATACTTCTCCGGAGGAAACATATGAAGAAGAACAAAACTCAGAAGCTCCGGTTAATGGTGCACAAACTCCTATTCCTCAAGAATAAAATATAAATTAGGTTCTTTATATATAAAAACATGCAATAATTCTACTGCATGTTTTTATTTGTAGTTATAGTGTATATAATTAATATTTTTATTTTATAATATCAATTACCTCATAAATATCCATCTTATTTGCTTTACCTCGTATTTCTACATCTGATATCTTTTTTACATTAATCTTATGTTTTGTATATTCATACGTAGAAAAACTAATTAGCATCTGTGTTCCAAAGGTTTTATTATAACTTTCAAGACGGCTTGCAAGATTAACAGTATCTCCTATAACTGTGTATTCCATTCTTTTTTCTGAACCAATATTTCCGATAAATACATCTCCTGTATTTATGCCAACACCGATTTTTATTTCGCTTTTATTTTCTGAATGCCATTTTTTGTCTAATTCTTCGACTTTTTTTAACATTTCATAACCGCATAATACAGCATTTATCGGATGCTTTTCGTCTTGTATAGGTTCACCGAAAACTGCCATTACGGCATCTCCGATAAATTTATTTATAATTCCGTTATATTTTGTTACAATTGGTTCCATTTCCGAAAAATATTCGTTCAGTAAATTAGAAACTTCTTGAGCGGATAGTTTTTCCGATAAAGATGTAAAACCTCTGATATCTGAAAATAGTACGGTTACTGTGGCTTTTTTTCCGCCCAGCCCTAAATTATCTATATTTTGTAAAACTTTTTTCATGACATCCTCAGACATGTACTTACCTAAAGCATTTGTAACTTTTTTCTTTTTGCCTTCTTCAATTAAATATTTGTGTACATATGCAATCATAATTGTATACAATGATAATGAAATAGGTGTAGCAAGTGATATTACGGTTTTATTGTAATAACATATAGCCGCAATTAGCATTATAATCATTAATATTGTAAATGAATAAATTATAGCTTTAATTATGTTATTCTTTCTTATAACAAAGTACATGGCTGACATCGCAGAAAATATTAATAATAAATTAACCCATAATGGTAGTATATTAATAAAGTCATTGTGAAAAATATTATCAATTGAAGTTGCTTGCATATCTGTTCCGGAATAAATAGTTTTTACAGGCGTATTCTTATTATCATTTAAACCGTTTCCGGCTGTTACATTTGCTCCGAAAACGACAATTTTATTTTCAAATTCATTAGGATTTATTATAGGCTTTTGACCGTTTTTTATTTTGTCAAAAGAATCCATTATGTCTACAGCAGAGTAACTTTTATGTGCATAACCGGTTTCATATGTATTATAAAATCTAATCGGAACAATCGCTTGGAGCGGTGTTTTTATATATCTAATCTTATAGTTTAAATCCGGAAATTTAATATATTTATCATCAACTACCAATCGTGGGTTATTATTAGCAATTAAAAAACTGTTAAAAGCTAGCGAAGGCATTATTGAGCCTTTATAGTTAAGCAAATACTCATGAGTTCTATATGTTTCATCGCCAAGTCTGATAGACATATTACCATCGAAATACCCAGGAATCATTGCCACAGAACCCATATGTTTAACATTTACTAGGTAGTCTTGAGGAGACTGCAGTATGCTGACATATAGCTGCGGTAAATATGTGTTTAATTCAGCATTCTTGATGCTAAATTTTTCCATAAAAAATTTATCATATTTTATACCATCTTCTTTATTATTGTAGGGTGTTAGCATCATGTACATAACGCCTTCTACCAAATTGTCAAAATTTTTAATAGAATTAAAATATTTTTTATCTGAAGCAGGATTATCTTTATCCAGTGTTCTTATTATAAAATCATGTGCAACAACTTTAGGATGTGCATAATCTTTAAAGTATTCCAAAACTTTATTATATAATTCCCTTTTCCAAGGCCATCTGTATTTTTCGATAGATTTATTATCTATCATGACCAATACAACATCATCATGACCATAGATATTTTTTTTTGTATCAAAAGGTAGTCTTTGAATCATAACATTTTTTACCATAAAATCATATGTTTTTGGTTCCAGTACAAAGAATGATAAAAACGCTGTAACAAATGCAAAAACTAAAATAACACAGCTATAAAAAATCCTTTTTAATTTATTCATAACACCACCTAAATTATTAAATACTATTTTATGATATAATATTTTAGTTAAAAAGGATAGATGTAAATGAGTGAAAATTATATTCAGATGATAGCGGAGGATAAGGTTTATCCAATAATAAGAACTGCAAATCCTGATTTTGCAGTAGAGACGGCAAAAGCTCTTGTAGAAGGCGGTATTCGAGTCATAGAGATTAATGTAGAACATCCGTCTGTTTATGAAGCAATAAGCGAGGTTTCTAAGTTCGCGCATGTTTGTGCCGGCGGTATAATTACATCTTTGCAAGCAGATGCGGCTTTTAATAGTGGCGCTGTAATGTTTTCATCACCAATTTTTCAAATGAGTTTAATTAAAATCTCAAAAAATAAACGAGTGCAATTTATAGCAGGAGCAACAACTGCAAATGAAGCATATAATGCTTGGAAGTCCAGAATTCCGCTTATTAAAATATTTCCTACAAACGCTATGGGCGGTGTAAGGTATATTGAAGATACTCTTCGCCAAATGCCGTTTTTAAAACTTATGCCAATGGGAAATGTAAAATTAAACGAGGTTGTGACTTATATTAAAGCCGGTGCAGTTGCGGTAGGTGTCGGCAGAGACTTCTATCAAGGATTTGAGCCTAAGGCAATTACTGCAAGAACGAGAGATATCATTAAAGAGATTAAGGAGTATCAAAAATGGAACAACAAAAGGCAGACATTGCAATAATTGGAGAATGTCTGATTGAGCTTTCATCAAACGGTACTTTGGCAGAAAGTTCAACTCTTAATAAGTATTATGGCGGTGATACGGTTACGACTGCAGTTGCAATTGCCAGATTGGGCGGCAAAACTTCTTATCTTACAAAAGTTGGTAATGATGGTTTTAGTGATTTTATCTTTTCAAGCTTAAAAGCAGAGAACATTGATACATCTTTAATAAAAAATAATGATGAACAAAACGGAATGTATATAGTATCTAAAACTCAAACTAATAAAGAAGTTTTATACTATAAGCGAAAGACTGCAGCGACTAAACTTTCTATAGAAGATTTTTCAGAAGAACAAATTAAGTCCTTTAAACTTATTTATTCAACCGGAACGGTGCAATCATTGAGCGCAGGAGCAAGAGAACTGGTTAGAGAAAGTTTTCGACTTGCTCATGAAAATGAAGTGCTTACGGCTTATGATCCTAATTACACATCTTGTTTTATGAGTAATTCAGATGCACAAGACTTAATTAATGAAATTGTTGAATATACAGATATAATATTTTTAAGCTTGAAAAAAAATTCGGAAATTTTATATGAACTTGATTCTGTAGATAATACAATCAAGTACTTCAGCGATAAAGGAGTAAAGATTGTTGTTATAAAATCTCATATTGACAATGGTTATTACATAGGGTATAACGGAAATATTAATTTTACCGAATTTTATAATACGACTAAAGCTATAGACGTAACAGCATCCGGTGATGTTTTTAACGGTGGTTTTATTTATGCAATTACAAGTGGGTATTCACCATCAGAAGCTCTTAAGTTTGCAGCTATTGTTTCAGGGTTGCAAACTCAGAATTATGGTGCAATACAGTCTATTCCGTATCTGCAAAATGTAATGGAGTGTATTCCGGCATGAAGTATGTAGTTCTTGGCTACATTGGTTTTGATAACTTTGGTGATGAGGCTATTGCTTATGTTTTGTCGCAAAAGTTAAAAGCTCAAAATTCAGATGATATTGTGTATATATCTTCAAATCCCATAAAAACTTCAAAAATGTATGGTGTAAAATCATGTGGTATGCTTGGTTTTATTCCTCATGTATTAAAATCGGATATCTTGATTTCAGCCGGAGGAAGTCTGCTTCAGGATGTAACAAGCCTAAAAAGTCTTTTGTATTATCTTTTCGTAATAGCATTTGCTAAATTTTGCCAAAAACGAGTGGAATTACTTGCTCAAGGGATTGGTCCTATTAACTCTGAAATTGGCAGACTTTTTACAAGATTTATACTGTCTAAAGTTGATAAAATTACAGTACGTGATGTTAATTCGCAAAAACTTCTTGAAAATTGGTCA
Source organism: uncultured bacterium (assembly GCA_902797575.1). Lineage (GTDB taxonomy): Bacteria > Cyanobacteriota > Vampirovibrionia > Gastranaerophilales > Gastranaerophilaceae > CAG-196. Next base: position 7,783 of record CADBTL010000061.1, on the reverse strand, counting down.
ATTAATGCAGAATTAGTAAAAGATTCAGTATTTGATATTGATGTACCAAAAACTGAAAAAACTGGCAGAATCGGAATCCAACTAAGGCAATTTAAAGGTGTAAATAAAGAATTTTTAAATCGATTATCGGATTATATTAGTGAAAACTTTAACGGAAGGATAATTGATGTAATATCTTTGCAAGACAGTATGGATTTTGATATATGTAATACTTTTGCAAATTTACTCAAGAATAGAGGTTTTGAGGTTAATTTGAAAAATGGTCTGAATATTCAAGAAGCCATAAAGGTTATTTCATCATTAGATTCGCTTATTGCAATGAGATACCACGCTAATGTGATTGCAATAAAAGCAGGAGTTAAAACTATTGCAATAAATTATGATCCGAAAGTAGCAGCTTTGGCGGAAGAATATAATTTACCCATAATTGAATTATAGTTTAAGGCTTTTATAACAGAATCTCAATTTTTAAACCTGTGAAATTTTGGAAATCTTGTATCTACGTAATTTACATTGTTTTGATAATCTGCATATTGATAGAAGTTATTTGTACGCGGTCTTACTATGTATGGAGTTCTTGTTCTGGTCCAAGAAGTAGGGTAAAATATTCCACCTCGTGGGTAAAATCTTCCGTTATTTCCGTAGAAGCCTGAACGCCAAGTTCCGATAGGCATCATGTTTTCATCATAAAATGTTCTAGAATATTCAGTTAGAGTTTTTTGACTTGGTGCATCTTTGATTAAAGCGTCAGGGTTTTCAACTTTATTATCATTAAAGTCATACAGTTGGTAAAAATCGCCCTCTTTTCGATAAGTTCCGACTCTATTTCCGTATTCGTCATATAATTTTATAGCAGCAGCAAAGGTTTCTGATGTTAACAATAAAACTATCACCGCTAAAACAAAAATTTTACGCATAATTACTCCTTTACGTTATAACGATAATTTTATCACTAAAGTTCATTTTTTTACTATCAATATTTACTACCCTCACCGGTTGGTAGAGGTAGGAAGCTACTTCTCCTACCCATTTACCCCTACCCATTTACCCCTGCCATCTCCCGCTTCCGTTGATAGAGGTAGAAATCTCATTGTCTCGAATGCAAAACTATGGTAGAATATAAATATAGATTATGGTTGAGGATTAAGAATATGTCAATAAAGAAAGTTGTTAAATATGGAACTCCTTCTTTAAGAGAGCCATCAAAAGAAGTGCACAAGGTTTCACAAAAAATTAAAGTTTTAGTAGAAGATTTATTGGATACTATGTATGCTCAAAATGGTGTCGGACTTGCTGCGCCCCAGATAGGCGAAAATGTTCGTGTTTTTGTAATAGATGTTTCGGTGGGTGATCAGCCTTTAAATCCGATGGTTTTTATAAATCCTAAAATAATTAAAAAATCAGGTGCTGTAATCAGTCATGAGGGCTGCTTAAGCTTTCCGGAAGCTTATACTGATGTAAAAAGATATGCAAACGTAATGGTTAAAGCGATGGATAGGAATGGCCGTTCATTTGTTCTTGAAGCAAAAGACGGAACATTGTTGGCTCGTTGTATTCAACACGAATTTGATCATCTTAACGGTGTTTTGTTTATTGATCACGTAATAAATCGATTCGAAGCTGAATCTGAGCTTGAGAAAAATAATCTTCCGCCGCTTGAAGTTGATAAGATTCTTGACGAACCGGATTTGGAACCGGAGATACAAAAACTTTTAGAAAATAAGGTTGAAAAATAGTCTATATTTACAATCTGTAATATTAATTTTATAAAAGGGTTCACAAGATATAGAACATATGATATAATAAAATTGAGAATGAGTATGTAAATTGCATATATACTTTATATCTATATAGGCTAATTATAACTCTGCATGCAAGAAAGAAGACAAATAAGAAGATAGCGCTATGAGGAAAAAGATAAGAAACCTGCATCTAGGATTTACTATTGCTGAACTGTTGATATCATTACTCGTTGTAATGGTTGTTGCAGTGGCTTTAGCTCCTGTTATCGGACCAAAGAAACTTAAAATACCGAGATTAACCACTAACCATGGTATTTATGAATGTTATTGGAAGCCTGATAGTGAAGACAGTAGCAATATGGTTCTATATGAACATATGGCAAATGATTCCAAACAGTCTTATGCAGCAAGACAGGTTGATGGTGATCATTGCACATTTACTGCGCCTTCTAATGCGTCATTCTTTACTGTATATGTAATAGGTGCCGGATCGGCAGGATTTGGTGCAGATCCTGTGACTGGTGAAGTTGATATGTCGCAATTAGATCGTGATTGGATAACAATTAACACAAAACCCAATGCAGATGCTAGTGGTAACATACGTTTGGATGACAATTTTCAGAGGGATTTAGAAGATGCTAATAAAAAACTGGAAGCAATGGGTATTGATATAAAATCCTATATAAATGATTGGGCTTACTGTAACGGCGGGAGTAACGGCAGCGGTGTACAAAATTGTGATCGAACCGGTAAAACAAGTTCATATCTGAATTTTGTTGTAAATAAAATTTTATCTCCTGTAGGCGCATCAGGTAAATCTAAGTTAGAAGCAACCACAAGTGGTAGTGGTTGCAATTATACAAATTATGAACAATATAGACATAGTTCTGTTTCACCGTACAATTTTGGTTGGTATGACAATGTTTATCTTCCTGGTAGTAAATGTTTCTATTTAAGAGGAGCAAAAGGTCAAGATAGCGGAATAGGGGGGACAGTTAATGGTCCCAGATTCCCTATTGATGCTGATTCTCAAATAACAATTCAGACCGGAACAGAAGACTACGCCGGAGTAAAAACAACATTCAACAATAGAAATTATGAGCTAAGATATGATTCATCAGGAAGTGGTAGAGATGCAGAACCAGGTATAGATACAAGTGGCAGAGCAGATAACGCTTCTTTAAGCCAAGTGAATATGAGTAGTTATAATGGAACATCCGATGGCAGACAGAATCTAGGAGAATATGAATCTTTAAATACTATTCTGCAGCAAATTAGACAAAATAGCAGTAGTTATTCTCAAGATAACAATAATCCGGCTACACCGGGTGAAGTACGATATGATCAAAATGGTAACACTATCAGTTGGAGTTATATGGATTTAGTCGCAACTATGAAATATGGTTCAGCAGGAACCGCAGGGGACCAAATTCCATATTATTTACCTAACATGAAAGGTAATTATTATCTTTTCCCTGCAAAAGTCAGTGATATAAATGTCGCACCTTCATCTGTTATTTCAATAGAAGAAAGTAGGGACAATCAAGCTAAGTATATTGCAGAAGCAGAGTCAAAAAGATTCGATAACAATACTAATATTTTAAAAAGTATAGAAACTGTTCTTGATAATAGCACAATTCCTTCACCATCATTTGAAACTTTTGCAGATGCAAATGCTACAGCAAACGCTGAGTTTACGTTTTTCACCGATATCAGAGAGGTTTTAGGTAAAATAAGAGGTTATAATAGTGAAATTGTAAGAATGTGCGAAGATGGAACGTATTGTCCAGGATTTGCAGGTCCGGGGTTTATCCCGCTTGTTACAAATGATATAATGAACGGCAATCAGCCAGGACTTCAGATGAAAAAAGGTTCAAGTCCTGCGAAAAATTGGGGTGCAAATTCTAATACTGTTCCTCAAGATGTTGATGAAAATGGATATAACGAACATTGCAAAAATCAGAATCAAAATGCCGAACATTTTGAATATAACGGTAAACATTTTTGTAAAACAGGTAATCAAAGGCGCGGTGAAGGAGCTATAATAATTATATGGTAATAAAAACGACAAAATTAAATCAAAAATCAGGTTTTTCACTTGCTGAGGCATTAGTCTCAATGCTTGTGTTATCAATCTTTTTTATGGCTACAGCAAAGATTATATCAATAAAACAACCATCCGAAAAAATCACTACAATACATGGTTTTTATGAGTGCTTTTTGGATGGCGGATTAAAAGAGCAAACATATTCAACAACCGGTGCATCTTCATCTGCTGCAAGAAATGTCGCAGAATGCAGATATAAGCCTACGCTTAAGTTACCGAATGTTGTAATGTATAAGATTGAAAGTCATTGTTATTACCAATCTGTAGAAACTTGGTCCGATAGAAGACTTAATTTTACGGCAAATCAACTCCAAGATACGGGCGATAATTCAACAATAGCAAGTATGATGAATAATCCGCAAAGAATGGATAATTTAAATATTTTAAAGAATCAGTTATCAATAATGTATCCGTCATCAAAAGTAGCGGAAAAATTGACAAATAATCAACATGTTAACGCTGTTTTTATAGCATGGTAAAAATAGGAGTATACTAATGGCAGGAAAAATGAAAAATGCATTTTCTTTAATAGAAGTAATGGTAATATTTGTAATATTATCTGTAGTTTTAGCAGCGTCAATGCCTGTTATTACAAGAAAGAGTATTCCTTTTATAAGTACCAAAAAACATGGCATTTATAAATGTGTTCCAAGCGGTAATTTTAATGAAGATGGAAAGCCTTTGTTCAGACAAGAAGTTTGGAATACTCAGCGTCTTGTGTCTAATGATGAAGTAACGCAATGTTCATTTATTCCCGATAAAACAGCGAGCTTGTTTGTTGTGAGTATATATAGCGCAGGCGCAGGCGGAACAGAGTATGCAAATTTTGCAACCGGTACCCAAACAAACAGAACTGCTGATATTACATTAGATGATGTCTATACAAGCCTTCAAGATAGCAGCAAAGATTCTATTACAAAAAATTATTCCGGCAGCGAGATACCGTTTACATTAAGCTACGATGTTATTAAAGACTATTTTTCCAGAAATGGTTTGTATAACTATATAACAAAATCCATACATACAGGAGATGCTGCTGACGGTCAAGATGTCCGGTTGTCGAAATATAAAACATCAAGTCATGCAGAATGTACTGTTGTTGATGATTATACATCAAAGGAAAGTGCTGCTAAACAAAGGGATTCAAGTAAAAGTACTTATATTGAAAAACTTATTGAAAATATAAGAATTAAAGTTAATAGTATAAGTACGAATGTGGCATATAAAGTTCCCAGTGATATAGCAGGACATGATGAGTATGCTGATAGTGATGATACGGTAAAGGAAATTAGTGAATATTGTAAAGATATGTATCCGGAATATTATACCAAAAAAAATGATTCTACAGGGGTTCCTAAACCTGATGGTGCCAGCGGTACTATAACAATGGGTAGTATTGGTGATACAAATTGGTTCGGATTAACAGATAACGCTATAGACCTTAGAGATACGTACAACTGGATTTATTATGACACATCTTATAATCCATATCGTGGTGCAATAAGTCATGGCGGTGAAGGCGGATTGGGTACTACCATTTCTGTTAAAATGAATTTACGACCAGATTATTATCCTTCAAAATACTCTAATATAAATGGTTCTCCTGCAGTTAGATATTTAACTTACTTTACAGATTTATATAAAAACACAATAAGAAACTATCACAAGCAAAGCTTTGAAACAGTACAATGTGATAAAAATTCTCAAGGTGAGTTGACTAATTGTTCAGAAACGCCTGATATTGCTGATAAAAGCCAAAAGACAGAAAAAAAATACGATGCTATTAATAGTTGCACAAATGGGATTTGTGAGCCAGAAATAGATTACGGAGATGATCAAGATAAGTGGGCAGCGATAAAAATTCCAAGTATGTATTCGTTTAGCGGATATCCGACATATATAACACTTATATCTGAACTTCCAACCGGCGGTCAATCAGGTTTAATAGAAATAAGTGAAAAATCATTTGATTATAGCGAGTATAATAATGTTAAAACAGATCCAATAACAGGAACTATATCTGTTTATGAAGTAACACCTAGCGGTATAAACACTCAACAAACAAATGAAAATTATGCTTCTCGTTATAATTCAAATCAAGTTAAAGCAACGGTTGAAAATACACGAGAACCAGGTAATAATGTCCAGTTGAGTTCAAGTCGAGTTGATGATGATCAAGGTTTCTACACAATAGAAGAAAATACTTCTTCAGAGAAATATGCTGCACCGAGAATTCATTCTGTATCAAGCTTATATCCTAAAGTTTACACTCTCGGTAAAGCCGGTACAGCAGGCAGTGTAAAACATTTTACAAAACTTTCTTTAGGCACAAATTGTACGTTTGATGTTCCAAGTGGAGGACGTGTGTTAAAGTACAATGATTATCCTAATCCGGAAGCATTAGCTTCTGAAGTACGTGCCAGAGAACAAGCTCTTAGTGCAACTATTGCATGTACCAAACAAGATGCTTCAGGTCCTGTGGATGTATTAAGATACAGATTACCCGGCGGAAGATATCAAACGGATTTTTATACTGAAACAAAGGAATATAGTGATGATGAACTTTCCAATGTAACTATAAATCCGGGAGGAGATGAATATAACCAGCCACCTTTAGTAGAAAAATTAACTGCTATTTTCAATAATGTTGTAAACTCTTTATTTACCGGAGCACACCCTGTAATGAGTCCCGGCAGCGGAACAGTATTAGTTGACAAATGCACTGCACCTAAAGGTAAACAAGAATTTTATTCACAGTTAGGAACTTCTGACAGTAGTTTGGAAAATTTATATTATGGCTATTATTCAATACTAATACCAAATACAACTGTTAATAAAGACGGTAAAAAAGATGGTAAAGATTGCTACGATCCTCAATTGCTCACAGATACTGATTTGTATACATACGGTGCAAATGATGGCGGTCCGGGAGCAGTTATAATAACCTGGTAATAAAATAGGGGGATAAATATCCCCCATTATATATGAATTTTAATTAGATCATATAAGAAAGGATTTTAAGATGAAATTTAAAAGAGCATTTACAGTTGCGGAAGTTTTAATAACAATGGCTGTTATTGCAGCATTGGCTTCAATTCTGTTGCCGCAGTTACTAAGAGTAAGACCAAATCAAGAAATGGTTATGCTTAAAAAAGCTTATTATATTGCCGGTAGAACAGTGAATGAACTTATCAATGATGATGAATTCTATCCTGAACAGTCTGATGAAAAAGTATCAGGATTTTCTCATACTGATGATGCTGTATATCATGGTGTAACCTATGGTCCTAACGGTTCAGGCGGAGCTAGTGGAAAATTCTGCGGTTTATTTGCAGCCAGAATGAATGTAAACGGAGCAGTAAACTGTTCTGCTGAAAGAAGTTTTGATGACGGCGGTAATTTTACAACATCTGACGGTATGATATGGAGAATGCCGATAGGTAATTTTAACAGCGGATCTGATACTGAACAATCAAGACAGAATATAGAAATTGACGTAAACGGTACGAATCGTCCGAACTGTTTTGAAACAGGCAGTGGCGCTTGTGAAAATGGACAAGCTCCCGATAGATTCAGGATTACGATTGACAGATTCGGTACAATTACCGTTCCACAAGACGGTATTGAACAAATATATCTGTCATCTAACGATACAACCATGACTTATGCTGAATTGAAAGCATTGAAGGGTAAAACTGGTACTGGTACTGGTACTGGTACTGGTACTGGTACTGGTACTGGACAAGGAGGTCTCGGTAATTTGAATCCTGGAACAATGCAACCAATGAATCCTGGAACAAAGCAACCAATGAATCCTAGTGGACCTATAGCTCCGATAAAGTGAATACCGGAACTATGTAGCCTACAGCTAAGGGACATAAATAAGAAAGGTTCTTACGAATATGAAAAAACATGGTTTTAGTCTTGCTGAAAT
>CADBTL010000060.1 GCA_902797575.1 uncultured bacterium | reverse complement strand
TAACATATCTGCAAGATTTAAGGATGGTATGTTGATAACAACATCCGGTTCCTCTAATGGATATTTGCAAGAAAATGAAATTGTGTACACTAATTTTGATGGTAAATCATTAGAAAATGGAAAGAAACCATCAAGTGAAAAGTTTTTGCATATAGAGCTATATAAAAAAAGACCGGAATTTAATTTTATAATACACTTTCATCCGCCATATTTGAGTAGTTTTGCTTCTTCGGGCAAAGATTTAATGGCTCCGATTATGGCAGAAAATATTTTTTACTTTGGTGGTATTCCACTTGCAGAGTACGCACTTCCTTCATCAATGGAATTAGTTGTAAATACTGCTAAATATTTTGATAAATACGATGCAGTTTTAATGGCTAATCATGGATTCATTGTCGGTTCAAAAACAATAGAAGATGCTTATTTGAAACTTGAACTTGCTGAGTCATACGCTCAAGTAGTATTAAACACCGAGATTCTAGGCGGGGCTAAATTGTTAAATCAAGACCAGACTAAAGCAATTCTAAATTTAAGGAATTAGAGAGCAAACTCTTAAGATTAATAAAAGTTTACATTATCCTTAAATATTTGATATTTACCTAGATTTCGTGTATACTTTATTAAGTGTAATTTTTACAATAAAGGAAAAGTAAATGACATTAAACTTTCAAGATTTGATTTTAAATTTATCACGATTTTGGTCTGAATACGGATGTATTATTCAGCAACCGTATGATATTGAAAAAGGCGCATCAACAATGAACCCTGCAACTTTTTTAAGAGCATTAGGTCCGGAACCGTGGCAAACAGCAATGGTTGAACCTTGCAGGCGTCCAACTGATGCAAGATACGGTGAAAATCCAAACAGACTCGGACATTATTTTCAATATCAAGTTATTTTAAAACCATCCCCTGATAATGCTCAGGAACTTTACTTAAAAAGTTTGGAAGCTATGGGTATTGATTTATCAAAGCATGATGTAAGATTTGTAGAAGATAATTGGGAATCACCGACATTAGGTGCAGCAGGTGTAGGTTGGGAAGTTTGGCTAGACGGTATGGAAATTACTCAATTTACATATTTCCAACAGGTAGGCGGTTTAGAAGTTAAACCTGTTGCTTTAGAGATTACATATGGTTTAGAAAGAATTGCGATGTATATCCAAAACAAAGAATCTGTTTTTGACATTATGTGGAACAATTCGCTTAAGTATGGTGAAATTTATTTACAAAACGAAATAGAACAATCTAAATATAACTTCGAATATTCTGACGCAGATAGACTATTCGCTCTGTTTGACGCTTACCAAAAAGAAGTTGATAACTGCGTTAATGCAGAACTTGTTTTACCGGCTTACGATTACGTTTTAAAATGTTCTCATACATTCAACCTTCTTGATGCAAGAGGAGTTATCTCCAAAGATGAACGTATAAACTTTATTAATAGAGTGCGTACAATGGCTTCTGCTGTAGCAAAACTTTACGTTGAACAAAGAGAAAAACTCGGTTTTCCGCTTTGCAAGGGGTAAATCTTTAGTAAAGTGAATATGTGAATCTTTGAATGAGAGAATAGGTTCTTATAAAGGAAGAAATATGAAGACATTACCTATTAATGCTATAAAACAAGAATATGTGAGTTTAAGTCCAAAACAGAAAGCAGCATTGTTGTTGAGTGAATGTGCAAGACAAACAGCCAATTCTTTAATGCATGATTTTATGAACAATATTCCTGAACCTAAAGATGAACTAGGACAATATGTAAAAGAGCTTGTCAAAAATTATAAATTTTTAAAAGAACACTACAATACTATTCATAAAAATGTAAAATTAAATATGCATAATACTATGTGGAATAAATAAAGGAAATATGTATCATAGAGATTTAGATGTATGGAAAAAATCAATAGAATTAGTTAAAGAAATTTATGCAATTACTGCAAATTTTCCTAATTCTGAACTATACGGATTAGTCAATCAAATTCGAAGAAGTGCAGTGTCTATTCCATCCAGTCTTGCAGAAGGTTCTGCGAGGTTTTCTGACAATGAAACATTGAGGTTTATTGATATATCATTAGGTTCACTGGCAGAATTAGAAACACAATCCATTATAGCATGTGAATTAGGATAAAATAACAAGTATTAGAGTAATTAATTTTAATGCGAACAGATTCACTTATTCACTTATTTACGTATTCACTAAAAAAGGAAAGGTAGCCGAATGACAATACTAGAAAACCTATTAAGACGAAAAAATCCGGATGATGCTTTAGAAAAAGCTTCAAAAGGAGGATTAGAAAAAACTCTTGGAGTCTGGGATTTAATTATTTTAGGTGTTGGTGCTATTATTGGTTCAGGAATTTTTGCCGTTGTCGGGATTGCAGCAGCAGGCTCCGTTGACGGAACAAGCCCTGGTGCAGGTCCGGCTCTAATAGTGTCAATGGTCGTTGCTGCAATTGCATGTGTATTTTCAGCATTGTGTTATAGCGAGTTTGCTGCTATGATACCGGTCGCAGGCGGTGCTTATGCATACACATTCGCAACACTTGGTGAATTCGCTGCTTGGTTAGTCGGTTGGATTCTTATGTTAGAATACGTTATAGCTTTTATTGCAGTATCATGCGCATGGGCAAATTATGTAATGCAATTTTTAAAAGGCTTTGGTCATATATTACCGGCTTGGATTGTTAATCCTCCGGTTTGGCTTGTGAATGATTATAGAAGTGCAATATCAACTTTAACTACACAAGGAGTTGATTATCATTCTGTAATCCCGTCTATCTGCGGAATTCTCTTTTCGATAAATCTGCCGGCGGCATTGATTATTTTATTTATAACTCTAACTTTAATAAAAGGAACTAAAGATTCAACTAAAATGGCAGCATTTATGGTTGCTTTAAAGCTGGGAATTATAGGAATGTTTATTGTTACTGGATTATTTTTTATAGAACCGGCAAACTGGACTCCATTTGCTCCTAATGGAGCAAACGGAATTTTTATGGGAGCTTTTATTATATTCTTTGCGTATATAGGTTTTGATGCGCTTGCAACAACGGCTGAAGAATGTAAAAATCCTCAGAGAGATTTACCAAGAGGAATTATAGGTTCATTACTTGTAACCACTATTGTTTATACTCTTGTAGCTCTTGTTTTAACCGGAATTTATAGGACTCAAGGTCACGTCGATACCGCTTTTTTAGATGCACCGGTTGCATTTTCAATATCAAATGTTTTACCCGGATTTTGGGCAAAAGCAGTTCCAGGATTTATATCAGTAGGTGTTATAGCCGGTTTAACATCTGTATTGTTAGTTATGCAGATGGCAGCAACAAGAATCTTATATGCAATGAGCCGTGACAATTTTTTACCGGAATCATTCCAGAAATTACACCCAAAATTTAGCACTCCGCATATTTTAACATGGACTGTAGGTATTGTATCTATATTTGGAACTCTAACACTAAACCTTGATGCAGCAGCGGCATTATGTAATTTTGGAACGTTTACATCATTCATAATTGTTTGCGTTGCGATTCTTATTCTTAGAAAAATTGATCCTGATAGACCACGACCTTTTAAAGTCCCGTTCTGTCCTTGGTTTCCTTTATTAGGTATTTTGTCTTGCGGTGGATTAATGATATTTTCAATGGTAATAGCGAAAGGTAATTCTGCAAAATTATCAACAGAATTGTTTTTTGCGTGGATTATAATGGGTGCGCTTATATATGCAACGTATGGATACCACAAAAATAGAAGTGCTGAAAAAATATCAAAGGAAGTAAATAATACAAAAACTGAAAAAGAAAATGTTTTAAATTGATTATAATATAATAAATGTAATAGACGAAAAAAGAAATAGCAGAAAATATGAATATAAAAAAAATATTGAATAATTTAAGAAAATGTAAAAGTCCTCAAGAACTTATAGAAGAAGGACAAAAATCAGAATTAAAAAAGACTTTAAATGCTTTTGATTTGATAGTGCTTGGGATTGGTGCTGTCGTTGGAACAGGTATTTTTACAATTATAGGAAGTGCAATTGTAGGGAGTTCTGACGGTGCAGGAGCTGGGACGGCAATTGTTTTTTCAATGCTGCTTGCAGCTTTAGCTAGCGTATTTTCTGCATTATCATATTCTGAGATAGCTTCTATGATACCGGTAGCAGGTAGTGCATATACTTATACCTATGCAACAATGGGTGAATTTATGGCATGGATGGTAGGTTGGATTTTAATGTTGGAATACGCAATCGGTAACATAACTGTAGCGAGTGCATGGACAGGATATTTTGTTCAATTCCTTAAAGGATTTAAGCATATTCTTCCGACATTTGTTGTCAATTGCCCTTTATGGCTTAGAAATGATTACAGAACTATGTATGAATTATGCAATAAATACGGTTGGGATGTTCATGATAAAATGCCGTTTGTACATCTTCCATTTGGAATAGACATGCCGTTTGCAATAAATATTCCGGCTATTGCTATCGTATTTATATTGACTCTTTTGTTAATAAAAGGAGTTAAGGAATCTACAAAAGTTGCGACTATTATGGTTGGAGTTAACATGTTCATAATACTTTCATTTATCATAGTCGGTTCTTTTTATGTAAAACCTGATAATTGGATGCCTTTTGCACCAAATGGAATAGAAGGTATTTTCACAGGTGCTTTTGTAATTTTCTTTGCTTATATAGGTTTTGATGCAATCTCAACAGCAGCAGAAGAAACGAAAAATCCTCAAAGAGACTTGCCAATAGCAATTATGGGAACTTTAGTCATTTGTACTATATTGTATGTATGTGCAGCACTTGTTTTGACCGGTGTTGTTCCATTTGGTTCAATTGATACACAAGCACCACTTGCGCATGCAATGAGATTTATCGGTATGAACTGGTATGCAGGTTTAATATCCGTAGGTGCATTATGTGCATTAACCTCAGTATTGTTAATTTATCAATTAGGTACTACAAGAATTTTATGGGCAATGAGCAGGGACAGATTCCTGCCCAAATCATTAAACGCAGTTCATAAAAAATACAAAACTCCACACATAATGACATGGTTATCTGGTTTAGTAGTAATTGTTTGCGCCTTGTTTATGGATTTAAATTTGTCTGCTGAACTTTGTAATTTTGGTACGTTCACATCATTTATTATAATTTGTATAGCAGTTCTGATATTAAGAAAAACCGAACCTAACAGACCAAGACCATTTAAGGTTCCGTTCTGTCCATATTTTCCTATTTTTGGTATTATAACTTGCTTAGCTTTGATGTACTGTAAATTTAGTGCAAAAGCTACCTCAGCATTATATTTTATAATATGGCTCGGAATCGGCATAATAATATATGCAGCATATAGCTACAAATCAAAAAGAGAAGAAGAACAAGAAGTATAATTTTTAAATATCTCCAAACGGTGTAAGTTTATACCCTACATTTGTTACTGTATGAAGATACTTTGGAGTTTTTGAATCCGGTTCAATTTTGTTTCGCAGTGCACCTACATGAACTCTTAACATTCTTACGTCTTCATCACTTGAATATCCCCAAACCTCTTCCAATAAAGTTGCAAGAGTTACTGGTTTATTAAAGTGCTGCATTAAACAATATAGGATTTCAAATTCAGTAGGAGTGAGTTTTATTCTTTTATTAAGAACAATTGTTTCCAATGTATCCGGTAAAATTTCAATCTCACCTGCTTCTAAAATTTCTGAAGATGCCAATGTTTCCACTGGTGGTTGATTTCTTCTTAAAAGAACTCTTATTCTTAATAATACTTCTTGTATGTCAAATGGTTTAACGAGATAATCATCTGCACCACTATCAAAACCACTGGTTTTATCTCCTATAGTACCTTTTGCAGTTAATAACAATATAGGTACATTGATTTTTGCTTGACGAATATTTTTGCACACGTCAAAACCATTCATCTTTGGCATCATAACATCCAATAATATTAAATCATATTTATTATTTAATGCTTTATTTAAACCTTCCATGCCATCAGAAGCGGTATCCGTATAATACCCGCTTGAAGATATATCAAATTCCAATAAATCTCTAATCTCTGTATCATCATCTACAATTAAAATTCGCTTTTTTTCTACCATATTTACCCCGCTTACTATTTCATTTTAAAAGAATTGATATAAGCATGCAAGAAAAATTATTAAGAAAATTAAAAAAAATTGATATATGTAAAATATACTATATTGTAAAATTATCTCTATGAGACGAAAATATAAATATGCTAGAGAATGGACGTTTAAAAAATTTAGGTATTAACATTAAAAGTGAACGTTTGAGGAAAAATATCTCACAAGAAAGGCTTGCTGAGTTAACAAACATATCAAGAAACTCTGTTAGTTTAATTGAGACGGGCAAGATTAACCCCACTGTATTGAAAGTTCTTGATATAGCTAATGTGCTCGGGACTGACTTGAATGCGTTAACAAAAGATGTATAATTAAGGTCATTGGATAGTTGCATACCCTTTATAATATGCACCCCTTTTTATGAAAGGGGGGCTGTTTGGTTTATATAGGTATAATATCGTGATATTTTGTCACAATAATTCAATTATTCGTGAAAAAGTGATGTTATAAAACATCACTTTTTATTACAAAAATTATATAATGGTTTATACTTTCATTTCTTTCTCGAATCCAAATAATGAACTTACAGATTCATCATCATGTATTCTTGAAATGGCTTGTCCTAATAGCGGTGCAACAGAAAGTTGTTTTACATTTTTAGGTAAATCTTCTTGCTTCCATGGAATTGTATTTGTAACGATACACTCTTCTATTGGAGCATTTTCAAGACGTTCTCTGGCTGGACCAGAGAATACTGCATGAGTAGCACCTACATAAACTTTTTTTGCACCTTTAGACTTTAATAATTTGGCAGCTTCACAAATTGTCCCTGCTGTATCAATAATATCATCAAACATTAAACAAACTTTGTTTTCCACATCACCGATTATGTGTGCCGCAATTGCTTCATTATGTTTATCACGACGCTTATCAATAATTGCCATCGGACAATCAAGTTTTTTTGCAAAAGATCTCGTTCTGTTTGCGCCACCCATATCAGGGGAAACTGCAACCATCTCATCCGGATTAATGCCTAAATTTTTAACGTAATCAACAATGATTGGAGTTGCAAAAATGTGGTCAACTAGTATATTAAAGAAACCTTGTATTTGACCGGTATGCAAATCCATAGCTAAAACTCTGTTAGCACCGGCAGTTGTCAAAATATCAGCAACTAGCTTTGCTGTTATAGCTTCTCTTCCGGAGGTTTTTCTATCCTGTCGTGCATATCCATAGTAAGGGATTACTGCCGTTATCGATTTAGCACTGGCTCTTTTAAATGCATCAATAATGATTAATAATTCCATTAAATTTTCATTTACAGGATTACAAATTGGCTGAACAATAAATACATCATCACCACGAATACTTTCTTTTATTTGCACATAAATTTCACCATCAGCAAAATTCTTAATCACCATCGGACCGACAGTTGTTCCGAGATAATCAGCAATTTCTTGTGCAAGCTGAGGGTTAGATCTACCTGAAAATAATCTTATATCATGTGTTGGATTGACTGCTCGTTCGAGCTGAGAATAAGGCATTTCAAGAACCATGTTATAAAAATCCTTTCATACTTATGTGATAGAAGAATATCTTTATTTTATAATAAATTTCTGATTTTATAAAGATTTTTTTACAAAATATTAAGTTTTCCTTCAATATTATTAAAACGTGTAAAAATTTTTTTTGCTATACTTAAATTATGAAAAAAATAGCTTTAGTTAGTCACGGTTGTGCAAAAAATTTAGTGGACTCAGAGTTAATATTGGGTATTCTTGCTAAAAACGGATATGAAATCACTTTAGATGAAGACGAAACAGATATTGTTATAGTAAATACATGTTCTTTTATCTGCGATGCGGAAAGAGAGTCAATTGGAGCAATTTTAGAACTTGTTGAAAAAGGCAAAAAAGTAATTGTTGCTGGTTGTTTAGCACAAAAACATCCCGAAGAATTAAAAAAAGAAATTCCGGAACTTGCAGGAATAATTGGAACAACTGATTTTGAAAAAATAATAGATGTTATTAAAAACATAGACAAAAATTATGTAAAAGAAGTAAATGAACATCCAAGTTATATTTACCCTGAGAATGTAGAGCGTCAACAAATTACAATGGGTGCCAGTTCTTATATAAAAATTGCAGACGGGTGTAACTATAGATGCGGTTACTGTATAATACCTTATCTGAGAGGTGATTATCACTCAAGAAAAATTGAAGACATCGTATCAGAAGCTAAAAAACTTGTTAAACGCGGAGTTACTGAAATAATCTTGATTGCGCAAGATACAACAGGATACGGCATAGATATATATAATAAACCAATGCTTTCAGAACTTTTAGAAGAACTTAATAAAATTGACGGTTTATGTTGGATTCGAATAATGTATGCTTATCCTACAACAATGAGCGATAAGCTTATTAATACAATTGCAACGTTGGATAAAGTTGTAAAATATGTTGATATTCCTCTTCAACATTCACATCCTGAAATGTTAAAACTTATGAATAGACCGGCATTTGATTATAGACCTTTGATTAACAAGATAAGAAAATCGATTCCAAATGTTTCAATAAGAACAACTTTTATTGTCGGATATCCCGGAGAAACAGAAGAATATTTTGAACACTTAAAACAATTTATTTCTGAGATGGAATTTGATAGAGTTGGTGTATTTGAGTATTCAAGAGAAAAAGGAACTCCTTCTTATGATATGAAGCCGCGAATCACAAAAAAAGTTGCTCATAAAAGATATAAAGAGTTGATGGAGCTTCAACAGGAAATTTCTTTAAAAAGAAATAAAAATTTTATCGGGAAAAAATTACCGTGCATAATCGAAGCTTTTTCTGATGACGGTAACGTTGTAGCCAGAACAGAATACGATGCACCAGAGATTGATGGAATTGTATCTATTAAAACTAATAAACCGGTAATTCCCGGAGATATAGAAATGGTAAAAATTACAGGTGCAACCGAATACGATTTAATCGGCAACTTATAATATTAGTTCATTCCTCCAATACAACGATTTCCGGAATATCTAAAAACCTAACTGTTAAAATACTTGTCCCTAAGCCTCTTGTGACAATCATTCTGTTATTGGTTTCGTTAAAATCGCCATCAGAGAACTTAGTACCATATATAGAAGGGCAAATTAGAGCTCCGATAAACGGTAATCTTACTTGACCACCGTGAACATGACCGGCTAAAATTAAATTTACATCATCTTTGACATCATAATATATATCCGGAGAATGAGTAAGTAAAATTCTTGGACATTCCGTATTCTCAAGTGCTGCTTCTATATAAGGAATGCTCGTTTGCAAATCTTCCACACCGGCAATATATAAATTATCAACTTTCGTACTTGTGTTATGTAAAACTTTTATTCCAACGCTTTCTAAAGCTTTTTTAACTCTATATTTGTCATACCATGAATCGTGATTTCCTAAAACTGTTACCATCGGAGCTTTAATTTTTGCAAGTTCTTTTGCCTGTTCTTCGATTTTTAATGTTGTCTTTCCTGTATGTCCTTTTATGAAATCACCGCCTGATAAAACTAAATCAGGGTTTTGTTCATTTATTTTATTAACAATTCTCTTTAATCTGTGTTTATCGTACTTGCCAATATGAAAATCACTTACAAAAACAATTTTTTTGCCGCGAAGATTATCAACCTTATATTTTTTTATAACAAGTAAATTGGGTTCTATATAAAATGCCCATATAAATAAAATAATAAATAATAGAATTATAATATAATATTTGTTCATAGTTAAGATTTTATCATAAATTTGTAGTAATATTATAACAGTAACTATAAGGAGGATATTATGATTAATGAAAAATTAGAAGCAGCTTTTAATGAGCAAATCAACAAAGAATTATATTCTGAATACTTGTATCTTGCTATGAAAGTTAAATTTATGGAATGGAATTTGCAAGGTTTTGTAAATTGGTTTAATGTGCAAGTTCAAGAAGAACATGCTCACGGAATGGGTATGTTTGATTATCTTGACGAAAGAGGCGGTAATATTAAATTAGAAGCAATCTCAAAACCTGAATTTAAAGGTAATACTCCGCTTGAAATCTTTGAAGAAGTTTTAAAACATGAACAATTTGTCACTTCCAGCATTAACCACGTCGCTGACGTCGCAGAAGAAGTTAAAGATAGAGCAGCTTTACATCTTCTCAATTGGTATATAAAAGAACAAGTTGAAGAAGAAGCTAATGTTGGCGGCTTATTAGCAACTTTAAAACTTATAGGAGATGATAAAAAAGCATTGTTAATGCTTGATAAAGACCTTGCTGCAAGAACTTTTGTTCAACCGGTAATCGGTTAATTATTACAAGTATATGGAAAATTTGTCATAAATAGAAACGGAAGTTATTGTATGACTCCCGTTTCTATTTATTCTCTGACTTTTTGATTTATTGTAGGGTAAGAATTTTTTTGTACAAATCAATAACTTCTTTAGATTGATTTTTGGGTACTACTATTTTAATTCTTGCATTTAAATCACTAAAGCCATTTGCCAGTGGTATACCAAGTTTTTTTAAACGTAAAGACTGTCCGCTGGAAACTCCTGCAGGAATTTTTATGTTAATTTTTCCGTGCAGAGTTTGTATATCTTTTTGACAACCCAATACGGCTTCCGGTGGTGTTATTTCTATGTCCTTTGTTATATTAGAACCATCAAACTCATATTCATTGTCTTTAAAATGAACGA
The DNA here is from genome assembly GCA_902797575.1 of uncultured bacterium. Lineage (GTDB taxonomy): Bacteria > Cyanobacteriota > Vampirovibrionia > Gastranaerophilales > Gastranaerophilaceae > CAG-196. The sequence continues at coordinate 1,179 of CADBTL010000060.1, read as the reverse complement.
TAAAATATAAATCGCCTTTTCTACCAAAGGAATCGGCTTTTCCTTCACCTTTAAGTCGAATTTTTTTACCTTCTTCTATACCTTTAGGTAACTTTACTTTAACAGTTTTTGGAGTTGATACAATGCCTGTCCCGCCACAATGCGAACAATATCCGCCGCCTGAACATTCATGACATTTTTCCATGTCAGTAAAAGTTACGGTAATTGGCTTTCCGCTGAATAAATCGCTTGCAGTAACGTTCAAATTTTTAGTGATATCTAAATCTTGTGAAGGTTGTGTTTGGGAAGATCTGCGTGCTCCATTTGAACGTCTTTGTGCTCCACCAAAATCAAAATTGCTGTATGTTCCGGCTTGAGATCCACCCATTCCGCTCATCATATCACCAAATAATGAACTAAAGAAATCAGAAAAACCGCTTCCACCAAAATTAAAACTTTGTGTTCCTCCTTGGTTAAAATTAAAACTAAAGTTTTCAAATCCAGGAGGTGGTGTCCAATCAGCTCCACCTTGCCAATTAGAACCTAAACTGTCATATCTTTGGCGCTTATTTTTATCGGACAAAACTTCATAAGCTTCATTTATGTCTTTAAACTTTTCTTCTGCTTCTTTAGTTTTGTTAACGTCCGGATGGTATTTTCTTGCAAGTTTACGGTATGCAGACTTTATTGCAGCCACATCTGCATCTCGAGAGACACCTAATATCTCATAATAATCTTTGTATTTCATATTAATTCCTTTACTAATCACATATTAATACAAAAATTAAGTAAATTGGGTAAAATTAATTATTTTTTAATAGTAAGAACAATAAAAACTAGTATATTTTTATATTAATGGCAAATATCTTGACCGCACAAGATATACGCATACAAAACCAAGCCGAAAAAACCTCAACAGTTTGACTTTTTATTCGGCAGAGTGCTCTAATCACATACTAAATACATAAAGCAGGTTCATAAGGACAGACTGATATATCAAAGCTCTGTACCACTGTTTAAGACAGAATACACTGCAATTTAACATACAGAACAAGATTAAACTATCTGTGAGATGCAGATACAAATATTTTGTTCTGTATTTTAAAAATGTATCTTTAAAATTAACTAAGCATGTCGAATATTTATGAACAGATTTATAATACAAAATTTACAAATGTTAAATCTGTAAAGTTCTAAAAT
>CADBTL010000059.1 GCA_902797575.1 uncultured bacterium | reverse complement strand
AAATATGGTCAAATTGCTGATGAACTTGGTTTGGGCGGTAAAAATGACGATGAGAAGGTTGAGTTATTGATTAAAGCTGTTGATGAATTGATGACAGAAATTAACTTGCCAAAATCAATTAGAGAATTCGGTGTAAAAGAAGATGAATTCAAGGCTAACCTTGATGTATTGGTAGAAAGAGCATTCGATGACCAATGCACAGGTGCAAACCCAAGATATCCGCTTATGAGCGAGATTAAACAACTCTTCTTAGATGCATACGAAGGTATTGTTTAATATAAATTCGGGAACTTGAATATTTGCCATACTCTTTTCAAGTTCCCGTTTTATTTTTGTATAAAGGAGGTAACAGGGTAAGACATTGGAAACAAAAACAAATATACCTGACAAAGTTGTAAACCGTTTAACTATGTATCATTTTATACTTGAAGATATTCGAGATGATGAAAAATATATCTCAAGTACAAGATTTGCAAATCTTTTGAATATAGATAATTCTCAAGTAAGGAAAGATTTAAAATATATAGATAATCAAGGGAAATGTCGTGTAGGCTATGAAGTTAGCCAACTTAAGCGTAAAATAGAAGAGTGTTTAGGTTTCAAAAAAACAAAAGATGTATTTATAGTCGGAGCTGGTAATTTAGGTTCTGCACTAGCAAAGTACGATAGTTTTAAAGATTACGGTTTAAATGTTTTAGCAATGTTTGATAAAGACCCTAAAAAAGTCGGTACTGTAATTAATGGAAAAGAAGTTTTTGATATATCTAAAGTCGGCAATTTAGCGTCAAGACTTGGTGTTGAGATGGCTATATTAACAGTTCCGAGAGAATTTGCTCAAGGTGCTGCAAATTATCTTGCAGGAGCAGGAATTAAGTATATTTGGAATTTTTCAACTTGCGTTCTGGATTTACCCAAAGATGTAAAAATATGGAACGAGAATTTAATAGGAAGTTTTTTACAATTTACGAACAAAGATAAGGATTAATAAGAAGAAATGACAACACAAATAATGGTATGTATGGGAAGTGCTTGTTTTGCAAAAGGCAATCAGGAAAATCTTGAGTACATAAAGGAATATATAGAAGATAATAATTTAGACACAAATGTCAGTATTGCAGGCGCATTATGCGAAAATAAATGTTCTGATGGACCTAGAATCATAATAAATGGTAATGAATACAAGAATGTAACAAGAGAAAAATTAGAAGAACTTTTAAAAACAATTTAAATAAAATCTATGTGTGTGAAAGAGGTTAAATATGGAAAAACATTATCCAGTCTATACTTTAAAAAATGAGTGTAATGATTGTTATAAATGTATTAGGGGTTGCCATATAAAAGCTATTCGTATCCAAAATGGCAGTGCTTCTGTTATTAACGAGAAATGTGTTGCATGCGGGCATTGTGTAACTATTTGTCCAGCCGGTGCAAAACGAGTAAGAAACGACATTGATATTGTAAAAACATTATTTTTAACAGGTAAAAAAGTTTATGTATCGCTGGCACCAAGTTGGGCAGGTGTATATAATATTCCTAAAGAAAAAATGATTGCAGTTCTTAAGAAGTTGGGTTTTGCCGGAGTTTCAGAAACAGCATTAGGCGCACAAGAAGTTTCTATACAAACTGCTAAAATATTAAATAAGGCCGACAAAGGGTTATTTATATCATCTGCTTGTCCTGTAATTGATGATTATATCAGATTATACAAACCAGAATTTGCAAAGTGTATAACTCCTATAGCATCACCAGCTTTAACACATTGCGGTCTGTTAAAAGATATGCTTGGAAATGATATTAAAGTTGTATTTATAGGACCTTGTATTGCAAAGAAAAATGAAGCTGACTCACATTCGGATTTAATGTCGGCTGCACTCACATTTGATGAATTAAATTATTGGATAAAAGAAGAATTTATTGATATTGAAACAATACAAAGTGATGATACTTGTCATTTTATTCCTGAAAATGCATACGAAGGCGCTCTTTATCCTATAGAAGGCGGAATGAATGAAACTATTAAAAGAGTTGGTATTGAAAAAAATGATGTAACTTTCATCGGTGTAAGTTCTTTAGAAACTTTTGACAAGTCTCTTCAAAATATTAATCCTGATAAAGTAGAGAATAAAATTTTTGTAGAAGCTCTTGGCTGTGCAGGCGGATGTATTAATGGTCCTTGTTTATCAAGCGAAAAATCAAGAATACTTATCACATCTGATATTTATGCAAATACTCAATACCGCGATAATGTTCCAAAAGAACCTAGAAAAGTTGTTAATATAGAATATGAGCCGATGCCGGTTGAAAAAATAGAATATTCCATAGAGCAAATAACAAAAGCTTTGAAAAAAATTAGCAAACATACAGAAGATGATGAGTTAAATTGTGCAGGATGTGGTTATGCAAGTTGTCGCGAATTTGTAAATGCACTTATTGCGGGTGATGCTGAACCTTCGCAATGTGTATCATACATGAGAAAAATAGCTGTAAGAAAAGCTGCAGCAATGCTTAGATGTATGCCATCAGCTGTTGTTATTGTTGATTCTAATATGGAAATAGTTGAAGCAAATGATTCTTTTGAACATATGTTTTTAAGTGAAGAAATGTATGAAGTTTTTGCATCTCGTCAGAACGGATTAACAGGAGCTTGTATAGATAGGATTGTAACTTTTCCCGAGCTATTTAAATCAGCACTAGACACAGGAAAAGATATACACCAAGAGCACTACGCAATTAACGACAAAGTGTATGACATAAGTATATTTACTATTGAAGATAATGAACTTGTAGGTGCTGTAATATCTGATGTTACAAAATCAGAAATGGACAGAAGTAAAATAGCACAAAAAGCGAGAGAAGTTATCACTAAAAATATTGCAACAGTTCAGGAAATTGCGAGTCTCTTAGGTGAACATATGGTAGAAACAGAATTACTACTGAATTCTATAGCAGAAGGTTATGACACAGGGGTAAATGATGTTGGAATTACAACAATAAATACCAACAGGTAACAATTAAGCTGCAATAATTACAAAGAGTTAAGGGGTTAAAATGTTTATTGATATAGCATGTTCGCAAAAGAAAAAATACAATCAGAATGCCTATGGTGACTTTTTTGCTTCAAATAGATTTCCTAATATGAACCGAGTTGTTGCTGTTCTTTCAGATGGATTAGGAAGCGGAATAAAGGCAAATATCTTAGCTTGTATGACATCCACTATGCTCTTAAAATTTATGGAAAGTCATTTTGATATAGAAAAGTCTTGCGAAATTATCATGAACTCACTACCTGTTTGTAAGGTACGAGGTATTAGCTATTCTACATTTTCAGCAATTGATTGTTTCGAAAACGGAAAAGCTAAAATAGTTGAAGAAGGAAATCCTGATTTCATTTGGATAAGGGGAAATGAAGTACTTAAACCGGAATTTCAATCTATTCAATCAAAAGACTTTAAAAATCGCAGAATGAAGGTTTATAATATAAATTTAGAAAAATATGACAGAATTATATTTTGTTCAGACGGAGCTACACAAGTAGCAATGGGATCAAAACGATATCCATTGGGCTTAGAACGAGATGGATTAATTAAAATTATATTAGGTAAATTAGACCAAGAACCTGAAATATCTTCAAAAGACTTAAGTGAATATCTTGTAAAACAAGTAGAATTGATAGCTCCTAATCGTGAATTAAAAGATGATACGTCTATAGTATCAATATATTGCAGAGATCCGAGAGAATCCCTAATATTTACAGGACCTCCGTACCATCAGGAAAAAGACAGTTATTTTGCTAAATTTTTTATGGATTTTAAAGGCAAAAAAGCTATATCAGGAGGAACAACTGCTAATATAATTTCAAGAGAATTAAATATACCTGTTGTGGCAGAGCTTTCATCTGCAGCCGGTAAATTACCGGGATTATCAAAAATGGAAGGGGTAGATTTAGTGACAGAAGGAATTTTGACACTAACAAAAACATTAGAATATTTAGAAAACGGAAAAGCAGAAAATAATGCGGCAAAAACATTGATGGACTTTTTGCTTAATTCAGACTGCATCAATTTTATTGTAGGTGCACAAATGAATAAAGCTCACTACGATCCGAATTTACCTATTGAAATAGAAATTAGAAAGAATATAATAAAACAGATGGCTAAAGTGTTAGAAGAAAAATATCTGAAAAAAGTTAATGTACAATTTGTATAAAGGAGTTTAGTATGAAAAAAATTGAAGTCAAAGTATGTTTAGGAACGACTTGTTTCGTTATGGGCGGAAGCAATTTACAAGAATTAAACGACATTATCCCTAAAAAATACGGCGATAAAGTAGAAGTATCAGGAAGTAATTGCTTGGGACTTTGTTCTATTAATTGGGAATATTCGAAAGCACCTTATGTTAAGGTTGATGATGATGTTGTAACGGAAGCAACCGTAGAAAAAGTATTAGAAGTGATAGAAAGAAAACTTGGCAGCAATTAATAAAAGAAAGAGGGTTTTGTAATGATTAATTGGGAAAAAGATATAAATATTAATGAAATAAAAGAAATACGAACAAGAACTACTGTATATTTTGGATGTGGTGCAATAAAAAAAATCAATGATATTGCAAAATCTTATTCTTCAAGAGGCATAGACAAAGTTATTGTTATGTCCGGAAGAAATGCATACAAATCAACAGGTGCTTGGGCAATCGTAGAAAAAGCACTAAAAGATAACAATATAGGATATATCAATTATGATAAAGTAACACCAAACCCAACTACAAATGCTATTGATGAAGCTGCGAAAATGGCAAAAGATTTTGGCGCAAAAGCAGTTATTACTATAGGAGGAGGTTCTCCGACCGATGCAGGTAAGTCTGTTGCAATACTTCTAAAATATCCTGAAGAAACCGGAAGTAATTTATATGAATTTAAGTTTACTCCGACAGAAGCTGCGCCTATAGTAGCTATTAATCTAACACATGGTACCGGAAGTGAAACAAATAGATTTGCAGTTGCAACAATTTTAGAAAAAAATTATAAACCGGCAATAGCTTACGATTGTATTTATCCTGAATATGCTATTGATGACCCAGATTTAATGATAGGCTTATCACCAAAACAAACAAGATATGTTTCAATTGATGCAGTTAACCACGTTGTAGAAGCTGCAACTTCTGTTGTTACATCTCCTTATACGGTTACTCTTGCGAGAGAAGTTATTGAACTTGTTGCTAAATATTTGCCGAAAGCAATTGTAAATCCTGCTGACAAGGAAGCAAGGTACTATTTATGTTATGCTGCAATGATTGCAGGTGTATGTTTTGATAACGGATTATTACACTATACACATGCATTAGAACACCCTCTAAGTGCTATGAAACCTGATTTTTCACATGGTTTAGGTTTAGCAATATTACTTCCTGCCGTAATTAGAAATATTTATCCTGCTTGCTCAAATATTTTGTCATATATACTTGAGCCAATTGTTAAGGATTTAAAAGCAGATACATCTGATACAGAAAAAGCGGCATCAGGGGTTTATGAATGGCTAAAATCTGTAGATGTACCAAATAAATTAAAAGATGAAGGTTTTACGGAAGCAGATGTAACAAAATTAACAGAACTGGCATTTACAACTCCTTCATTAGACGGTTTATTGGGTATAGCTCCAACTAAAGCGACAAGAGAAGCAGTTGAAACAATTTATAAAGAATCTTTATAAGCAAAATAATATATCAAACGGGGTGTCCTTTTGTTGGACACCCTGTTTTTATAAAAAAACAAAAGCCTTAAATCGTATTAACCGGATTTAAGGCTATAAAATTATTGTTTAAGAAGAAATTATTGATTATAACAAGTTCAAAGCAATACTTGGAGTTTGGTTAGCAGTTGCAAGTAATGTTGCAGAAGCTTGTTGTAAAATTTGAGCTTTAATATAGTTT
>CADBTL010000058.1 GCA_902797575.1 uncultured bacterium | reverse complement strand
TTTCTCACCGACAACCAAGCAAGTTCGAAAAATTGCGGGAATGAGTTGCTACGCAACTCCCGCTCCCGCATGTTTTTTCTATAGGCGGAGTAGCTTGACTAGGCTCCGTCATCCCTCATTTACCCCCTTTACCCCTTTACCCCTCGACTTTTTCCGCACACTCTTTAGATTTTTAAGCAAAATATAATTTTGCAACTTTGTATTTTGAATTTATAATTAATATTATGAAGAGAAGGTCTAAAAATATACTTAGTATTCTTGCAATATCAAGTATTATATTAATGTTCGTCGTTATATTGGTATATAAATTTATCATACCAATGGCTGTATCAAGTCCTGCATTAATTAATATTGTTGAAAGACAAGCTGAAAAAATGCTTAATTTACAGTTAAAAATAGTTAATCCTAAATTAAAAACAGGCGGTACGATTGCATTTACAATAGAAAGTCTAACTATAGATAAGAATGGAAAAAATTATCTGACTTTATCTGACATAGATACCCTTTTTTCATTGCGTGATATTTTTAAAAAATCAATTATTGTAAGAAAAATGCTTGCAAAAGATATTTATATTGATGCATATGGCTTGTCACAGATATTACCAAAACAAGAAAAAAAGAAAGCAAAAAAAGACCAGTTTTTTCATTTAGATTTATATAATACATTATTGGGCGTTAAAAATACTACGTTAGTATATGAATCTCCGGATTTCAAGTTAAACTTAAAGGCAAAACATGCAATTTTTGACAGAACTGACTATAGAAAATATCTTCATGTCGATTTTGATTTATATGTAGAGAAAGGCGGGCACATAATAAATATTTCAGCCAATGATCAAAATCGAATTTATATGGAAAATCATGTTGCTTATATTAAAGATTTTCCGATAGAAATAGAAAAATCCAAAATATCAGTTAATGCCTTTATGACAAATAAAGGTGTCTATGAATTAAATGTTTCAGCAAAAGATTTTAATGCATTGGATATATCCAATATTGTAAATTCTAATCTTATAATTGCAAACGGTAGTCAAATGCTGGAACCAATTAAAGATATTAATGGAACGGTTGATTTTAATATTAAATTAGAGAAGGGAAATAAGTTAAGTGGTGATATTAATATAGATACAGTTGATTTTAAAATAAAACCATTGTTAGATATACCTGTAAAAATCACAGGCGGTAATGTTCATATAGGCTATAACGACATTGAATTTTCTGATTTCGCAGGTTTTTATAATAATAAAAAAACAAATACTATCTCTTTAAAAGGATATACAAAAGATTATCAAAAAACTTGTGATACAAAATTAGACTCTGACATTTTTGTAACAAATGATTTTTTCAAAAATTATTTATCAAAAATGCTTGGTTCCCCTGTTCAAATAGTGGGTGATTCTATGTCAAAGCTAATTATAAAATCAAAAAACGGTTCTGTCGATATTTTATGTTTTTTCCTGTTAAAAGAAAATCATGGTTTTAAATTCGGTGAACAATCAATGGTTTTAAAAGACTATAAAACGTTTTTTAAAGTAGATTTAAGCGTACTAAAAAATATTTTGAAAATTAATACAATTGATTACCATATAACAAAAGAATTAAAACGCGGTTTAACACCATTAGTTCAAATAAATGGGAATTTAGATATGGCTGATAATATGAAGCTGTTAAATCTAAGTATAAATATGCCTCGCCCATTACCCAGTGAGTTTCTAAATTTTATTACATGTCAAAGTATATTTAAGAAGGGAAACGTATTTGGGAAAATAAGTATTGATAATCACGGGAAAGTGCCTACTATGTCAGGAGAATTTAATCTTGATAAAGTTGTTATTCCGGCACAAAGATTATTTATTCGCTCAGCTAGACTTAAAGCATATGAAAATAAAATTGAATTAGTATCAGAAGGAAGATTTAGAAGAGAACAATATAAATTTGACGGTTATGTTCTTAATGAGTTAAAATTCCCGATTATAGTTAAAAATGTCAATTTAACAGTTGATAATATAGATGTCGAGAAGTTACTGACACAAGAAGCAGGGAATAGTAATGAAGCAAATGCAAAAAATGCATTTGTATCAACCGGCGAAGAAAATGAAGAAAATTCTGAGACTATACCTCCGTTCCAAAAAGGCTTAATAGTTATTGAAAAATGTTCTTTAAATCTTTTGAAAGGCGTCTATAAAGAAATTCTGTTCGGAAATATTCATGCAGATATGACATTGGATAAGAATGGTATTCTTAATCTAAAATCGAACAGATTTGATATTGCTGACGGGGAGTCAACATTAAGAGTTGATGCTGATCTTATAAATAGAAAATTCCATTTTCGTTTAGGAGTTAGGAATGTAGATTCTAATATTATGGCATCATCTCTGCTGGGGTTGCCAAGGCAAATAAGCGGTAAAGCAAAAGGATTAATAGATATTAATACTGATGCAAGTTTAAAATTAAACGGCAATATGAAATTTAATATAAAAGAAGGTACTATAGGTCAGGTAGGTTACGTGGAATATATTTTAAAAGTAGCATCATTATTCAGGAATCCGCTTGCTATGATAAGTCCTTCACTTCTTGCTGATTTGGTAACAATACCAGACGGAAAGTTTAATGATATAACAGGAGAAATGACTCTTGATGATAATATCATCAAGAGAATGAATATTAAATCATCTGCACCTGAACTTGCAACTTTTATTATAGGCAGATATGATCTTTCATCAAATGATGCGATGCTGAGAATTTATACTAAATTTACTGATAAGGGCAGAGGATTTGCAGGCTTTTTAAGAAACATATCATTAAATTCTATTGCTGCTAAATTGCCGATAAGTGCAAGAAATGAAAGCAATTATTATGCTAATGAATTATCTCAAATTCCGACTTTAGAGTCAGGAGAAGAACGTGCTCAAGTATTTTTAACAAAGATAGATGGTGATATATTAAACTATAACTTTTTATCATCATTGAAACGTATAAAATAGATTTTTTGTTCTTTTTTGAATTAGTCTTATATTGTTCTCATAAAATCACTTAAGAATATTGCTTTGTATTTATCGTTGATGTTTAATTGTAGTATGAAGAAAAAGCAATTACTTATATTTATTCTGTCCGTATTAATTTTGGTAATCTTTAATAACGTATTTTTATCGATTTTTACCAAAACTAACTCGTATTTCTTAAAACAAGAAATGATTAATGCAAATGAAGTGTCTCCGCAGCGACTATTTGAACGTACATGGCGTGTTATAAGTAATGAATATTATGAGCCCAGCTTAAACCATCAGAATTGGAATCGTTGGAAAAACAGGTACCAAGGTAAAATAAAAACTCTTGATGATGCAAAAGTTGCAATTGATTCAATGATAGCCAGTTTGGATGAACCATATACCAGATTTATGTCCAAAAAAGATTTTGAAGAGTTAACAACATCAATTACATCTAAGATATATGGAATTGGCGTAAATATATATACAAATTCCGGCAGAACTGAAATCTTTAATGTTATGCCCGGAACTCCTGCTGATATAGCCCAACTTAAACAAGGTGATATTATAACCGCAGTTGACGGGAAAGATATTGCAGGTATGAATATTTCTGATGTTGCAGCTCTCGTAAGAGGTCCGGAAAATAGTGTTGTTGAATTATCAATACTCAGAGATGGCAAAAAATTAAATAAAATTATAAAGAGAAAAGAAATTAAGATAAAATCCGTAAAGAGTTCCATATTAGATAATCATATCGGTTATATAAAAATAGTAAGTTTTATGAGCGGTACGACTCCAAATGAATTTATAGAAGCTCTAAACAATACAAAAGACACAGATTCTTTAATAATAGATTTGCGTGGCAATACAGGCGGTTTATTAGATAATGCAGTGTTTATAGCCGATCGATTTATTGACAATGGCACGATTGTTGATATTATATACAGAAATGGGTACAAAAAAACAATTCGCGCAAAAGATGAAGGAACTAATTTAGAAAAGCCGGTCGTTGTACTTGTAAACGGTACAAGTGCCAGCGCAAGTGAAATCTTATCCGGAGCATTGAAGGATGCTCATAAAGCAATATTAGTCGGAAATAAAACATTTGGAAAAGGGCTTGTTCAAAAAGTTGTTCCTCTTCCAAACAGTACAGGAGTTAATGTTACAATAGCCAGATATTTAACTCCAAACGGTACTGATATTAATAAACTTGGAATAAAACCTGATGTGGAAATCGGTACTGATGTGGATTTTCTTATTGAAAATAAAAAAGACGTTCAGTTAGAAAAAGCAAAAGAATTATTAAATAATAAATAGTATTATAATTGGTGTGTTAATGGATCGAATAGCGGAAGAATTAAAAAAATTAAAAGAAAATCATCAGTTAAGAACTATTCCCAATGTAGAGGGTAAGTCCGATGGAAAAATTGTAGTTGATGGAATAGAATATATAAATTTTGCATCAAATGATTATTTGGGAATAAGCACCAAGTGTGAATTAAAAGAAGAATTTTTATGCAATAATCAATCTTTTCTTTCATCTGCTTCTGCAAGACTTTTAACAGGCTCTTCCATAGAGTATTTAGAACTTGAAAAAACGATTGCAAATCTATTCGGAAAAGAAGCTGCTTTAATTTTTAATACAGGATATCAAGCTAATCTGGGTGTTATATCAGCTTTAATTGGTAAGGGGGATGTAGTATTTTCGGATAAACTGAATCATGCCAGTATAATAGACGGAATGAAGCTCTCATCAGGAGATTTTTATAGGTACAAACATCTTGATTATGAAAATCTTGAAAAACTGCTAACAGAGAAACGCTCAAAATATAAACGAGCCATCATAGTATCAGAATCAATATTCAGCATGGATGGAGATAAAGCTGATATAGACAGACTTATTGCAATAAAAAATAAGTATGATTGTATTTTAATGATTGATGAGGCACATGCTTTCTGTGCATATGGAGCTTCTACTATAGCAGGTGTTTGTTATGAAAAAGATGTTGATATAATTACTGCAACTTTCGGAAAAGCGGTTGGTTCGTTCGGAGCTTTTTGTGTTTCCAGTGAGTTAATAATATCATATTTAATAAATAAAGCTCGTTCATTTATATTTTCTACATCAATACCACCTTTAAATATAGCTTGGTCAAATTGGCTTTTGACAGAAAAATTAGAATATATAAAAAAACAAAAGAATAAATTGGAACATCTTGTAAAAGCTGCCCATGCCGCTTTAAAACTTCAAGGTTTTGAGACAGTTTCCTGCTCACATATTATACCTATTTTAATAGGAGATAATGAAAAAACTGTAAAAATTTCTGAAATATTAAGAGCAAATGGGTATTATATACCGGCAATTCGTCCACCTACAGTCCCAAACGGTACTTCACGATTAAGAATATCATTAACAGCTGATTGTAAACTGGACGATTTTGAAAAAGTATTAACTATGGTTAACTAAAATTTTGTGTTGTATAATCAATTTATGGCAGTATACTTTTTTTACGGGGATGAAGATTATAATATTGAACTTGAGATAGAAAAAATGCGTTCAAAGTTGAATCCTGATTTTTTATCTATGAGTTATCAAGTTGCTGATAATCCTGAGTACCAAGAATTGATTACACTCCTTAGAACTCCTCCAATGATGTTTGGTAATATGCTGGTTATTATAAATGCTGAAAAATATTTTTCAGGAAATAAAAATTGGTTTGAGGATAGTGAATTATCCGATATAGATGATGCATTAGCAAACAATCCGGATAGTTTGGATATTGTGTTTGTTGTAAAGCTTCCAAGAGATGAAAATAAAAAACTCGATTCCAGAAAGAAGTTATATAAAATTTTAAACAAGTACAATTCGAAGGAATTTCCGACTTTTAAAACATACAAAACATCTGATATCTCAACTTGGGTAAAACAAAGAGGTAAACTTAAGGGCATTACTTTTGATGATAATGCTATTGAACTTTTAATTGAACAAATCGGAAATAACTTGAGAGAATTCGACGGAGAGATGGAAAAGCTAAAGCTAATTGCTTATCCGCAAAAAAATATTACAAAAAAAATGGTAGCAGATATTTGCATTTCTAATCAAGATTTATTTAATTTTACTGAACTCATTATGAAAAATGAAAAAGATAGCGCATTGTTGGAATTTAAAAAACTATTAGATAAAAAACATCCGTTGGAACTATTATCTGCAATCCAAACAATGATAAGAAAATGGATATTATTAAAAACGAAATCTTCTTTATCGGCTATTGAATTATCAAAGTTAACCGGCATGCATGAATTTGTGGTTAAACAAACATTACAAAAATTAAAAAAGACTCCCATAGCGGAACTCGTTAAACTTAAAGAAAATCTTTTTGAAGTGGAATGCAAAATTAAATCTGCAGAATCAATTGATATGATATCGGAGGTAGAGTGTGCTATTATCAGATAAATATCCGTTTTTAACCGATTATTTTACAAAAGCTTTATCTGCTTCAAATAGACCTTTACCTCAGAGCATTCTTTTTTATGGAAATGATTTAGAGGCTCAATATACTTTAGCTAATGAAATTGCACGTTTTTTAAATTGTAAAAAGAGTAAGACCGATGATTGTGATTGCTTAAATTGTAAGTGGATTAGAGACAGAAGTCATCCTGCTGTTTTGACAATTTCAAAATCTGATAATAAACCTCAAGATGATGAATCTAAAACCGTCATATCTATAAAACAATCTCAAATGATAAAAGAAACTTTAGTTACATCATCAGAATTTCATCGTGTATTTATATTCTGTGATAGGGATGATGATGGGAATATATGCGGCTTGAATTCCTTAAATTTTCAGGCTGAAACTGCAAATTCTCTTTTAAAAATAATAGAAGAACCTCAACCCGGTGTCACTTTTATTTTCTTAACAAGATATGTAGAGGATGTTCTTTCTACAATTATATCTCGCTCACAATGTTTCTTTGTACCATCTATACAAAGTGAAAGCTATGATTATTCAGCAATAGACGGAATTTTTACTGATTATTATAATTTTGAAAGAAAAGATGTTTTTGATGTTTCACAGAAATTGCAAGATCTAACTAAAGATATTTCTATTGAAAATATATTACAAAGTATTCAAAATTATATGTTTACGCTGCTTAAAAAAAATCCTAAAAATATATATTTAATAGAGCATATTAAATATGCAGAAGATGCTATACGTCAAGCAAAATTAGGTATTAAACCAATAAATATATTTGATGATTTATGTCTTAAAATAATAAAATAGCAAAATATATATCAAAAAGTGTCATTTGTTTTTTTTTAAGGTATAATGACTAAGAGGAGTCAATAATGTCGAAAATTACAGTTAAAATATGTGCGGGTACAACCTGTTTTGTTATGGGTGGCGCTGATTTGCAAGAATTAATTGATATAATACCCAGAAAATACGGTGATAAAGTAGAAGTATCAGGAACCCCATGTCTTGAAGTATGTTCATCTAATTTAGAATATGCAAAAGCTCCATACGTTAAAGTTGATGATGATATTGTAGTAGAAGCTACTGTAGAAAAAGTATTAGAAATAATAGACAAAAAGTTAGGAATTAGCTAAAAATATGAATAATGCAGGACAAGCAATACACTTAAAAAAAGAAATATTAGTAAGAATTATAAAAGCATTTTTATCTGATGAGTTTGAAGAACAAACCAGACTTATTCCCTATGATATGCGACCAAAGGGAATGGAAGTTCCATACAGATGCTGTATTTATAAAGAAAGAGCTATTATAAAAGATAGAACAATTGCAGGATTAGGTTTTCCTATTGAAGAAGATGATGAAACCGTATCTCTGGCAACTTATGCTAAAAAAGCTATAGAAAGAGAAGAGATAGATGAAAAAAATCTAACAGTATTGCAAGCTGCGTGCAAAGGTTGTAAAACCAATAGAATCTATGTGACAGATTTATGTCAAGGTTGTGTTGCTCGCCCTTGTCTTTCCGCTTGTAAATTTGGTGCGGTATCTATTGTAAACGGCCGATCTGTAATTGATGATTCTAAATGTAAAAAATGTCAAATGTGTGTGAATGCATGTCCATACAAAGCTATTGTAAAAATTACAGTACCTTGCGAAGATGTTTGCCCTGTAGGTGCAATAAAGAAAGATGAAACTGGTTTTGCAAGTATAGATTTTTCAAAATGTATAAGCTGTGGCAAATGTATTTCTGCTTGTCCATTTGGTGCAGTTCATGAAAGAAGCCAAATTATTGATATATTAAAAGCTATAAAGTCTGATAAACGAGTAATAGCAATGATAGCACCGTCCATAGCTGGTCAGTTCCCGGGTAATATTTATCAGCTAAAAACAGCTATTATCAAAGCAGGTTTTGATGATGTATATGAAGTAGCACAAGGAGCTGATATAACGGCTAAAACTGAAGCAAAGGAATTCACTGAAAGAATGCACCTTGCAAATGAAAAAGCTTCTGAATGGCTTAATGAATGGGTTAATGAAGGTGGTTACGGTGAAAAACCCGAACAAACAGAAGAAAATGTTCAAAAATTTATGACAACATCTTGTTGCGCAGGTTACAATCAGTTAATAAAAAAACACATGCCGGAGATTAAACCATTTGTATCTGACACTAAAACGCCAATGTATTATACTGCAGAACTGGTAAAAAAAGACAATCCTGATGCAGTAACAGTATTTATAAGTCCATGTGTAGCTAAACGTGCAGAGGGTTTTGAAAATCCGAATGTAAATTATATTATGAATTTTGAAGAATTAGGTGCATTGTTTGTAGCTAAAAAGATAGAAATACTTGAATGTGATGAGTCTAATTATATAGTTGAAAGCTCTAAGCAAGCGCGTAATTTTGGTTTTTCCGGCGGTGTTGCAGAATCCGTGAAAGCTGCTCTTCCAAAAGAGGATTCAGTTAAACCATGTATAATAAACGGTTTAAATAAAGAAAGCATTAGGCAGCTGAAAAAATATGCAAAATCCGGTGAATGTGACGGAGGATGCAATTTGATTGAAGTTATGTGTTGTGAAGGTGGATGTATTGGCGGTAATGCAACAATGAATTCGCAAAAGACTGCAAAAAAATTAATTGATGCATTAGCTGAAAAAAGTACCGATATTGAAAAAATATAATTTTGACCGGTATATTTTAAGCAATATTATTCCATTTTTTGTATTCATCTTTTACATCGGCTAAATCTCTCCAATCATTAAAATTAAAGTGCCATGGTTCTTTCGTTTGTGTTTTGCCCCACCTCTGACCCCACTCAAGTCCGATTGATTCTGCAAATTCTCCGAAAGCAGGAACCTTTGCAATATTGATTTGTTTTCCGTTTTTATCATATAGTGCTAAATCCACTGCAACTCCATACTCATGTGCAGATTTCCCTGCAGGTGCAACTATACTACCTTTACGCTTTCGAGCTGCAGCTTGGCATTCATGACTTCTGTACCCATCAACAACAACCATTGTATAACCCAGTTCTTCGGCCTTTTTATCTAATTTTATGAGAGCATCTTTCATATAAGGTTTTGTATTTTTTAAGTTTACATAATCTCCTTTATTAATATATATTCCTGATTCAATCTCTTCAGAGACAATACTTTTACCATTTATTTTAATGTTACTTTTTTTAGTACTAAGTTTTTCTTCTTTTTTTTCTACTTTCTTTTCTTCAATTTTTTTCTCTTCTATTTTCTTTTCTTCAACTTTAGGAATTTCTTTTTCAGGTTTCTTTTCTTCATCTTTTTTGAAAGAATAAAGTGGCTGATAATAAAAATCTGAGTAGTAAGGCTGATTTGGTATATAATTATCCCAAATGCTGTAATTAGGAGTAGGAATGTAATTAAAATTAAAAGACGGTAAAGTCTGATTATAGGAATTATTAAATGTTAAAGGCGGCAAGTTATATGACTGAGAACAAGGATATTTTATATTCCAAATGGAAGCTATGGATGGAAACGGATTTGCAAATGTTTCAAAATCTACTCTGTTGTAATTATAAAACCCACCACTGAAAGGAGAACACATACAACCGGAGAACGGATTGCTAGCAAACATTCCGAACGTAAAACCACGCATAAAATTGTTAACAAAATCGCCGAATCCCATCTTTAATTCCCATGCTCCTATATATATAAACAAAATTTTTAGTCAAAAATTGCATATTTTTTTACAATTGTTTACAATGTGAGTTGTTAAGAGTTTGCGGAAAAATTGTTTTTCTATAGGCGGAGTAGCTTAACTAGGCTCCGTCATCCCTCATTTACCCCTTTACCCCTAGACTTTTTCCGCATCCTCTTAAATTAAAGTTTGTACAATTGCATTAGCAGCTTCTTTTGCAGAAAATTTATCAGAAAGTTTTGACTTAACATGTCCAAGTTTTTCTATAATATCTGTGCGGTATTGTTTGTCATAAAGTAATTTTTCTGTTTCATAACATATGTTTTCTTGGGTAAATTTTGTTTGTATAAGTTCCGGTACAATATCTTCTCCCGTTACAATATTAGGAAGTGAAACCTTTTTTATACATCTAAATAATAAGTATGCCAGATAAAGAATCCAAGGTCCTTTATAGCCAATAATCATTGGAACTTGATATAGAGACGCTTCTAGTGCTACAGTTCCGGAAGCCAGAATTAAAGAATCAGAAACACTCAAAAGAGCTTGATTTTCGCCTTTTATGACTTTAAAATCCGTATCTTTAATATATTTATCAAAGATATTATCGCTTAAATTTGGCGCATGTGATATACAAAATTGCAAATCCGGATGTTTTTTTTGTAAAATTTTTGCACCGCCAATAAGAGTCTTTGCCAAAAACTTTAGTTCAAGAGGTCGTGAACCTGGGAAAATTGATACAAGGGGTTTATTTAAATTTAATTCATGCTTATTAAAAAATTCTTCTTTGTTTGCTTTTGGGGGAAGTTGTTTAATGAGCGGGTGTCCGCAATATAGAACATCAATTCCGTACTCTTTGTACATATCTTCTTCAAATGGAAATATACAAAGAACTTTATCAACGTATTTTTTTATACCTTTGATTCTCCATTTTCTGCTTGCCCAAACTTGCGGTGGTATATAATGAAATACTTTAATACCATGCCCGTGCAGTCTTTTTGCGACTCTTAAATTAAACGTTCCGTAATCTATACACAAAACAACATCAGGCTTATATGTGTTAAGAATATAATCACATACCCTTTTTTCCAAACTTAGATGATCAATTATCATTTTTAAGCTTAAACCAAATCCGGACATTTTAGAATGATCGCAGAATAACTTAACTCCTGCATTTTTTAGGTTTTCGCCTCCAATTCCCTCTATGATAATATCAGGCATGGATTTTTTTAAAAACTCGGCAACTTTTCCACCATGTATATCACCCGAGTATTCACCAGTAATTATAAAAACTTTTTTCATTTTTATCCTAATCTTTAGTTAATGACATTTATTTAAATCTAAACTATAAATGTTTGTTACTAATATATACTATAAAGGGAAAATCATTTTTAATGATATTAAACTGCCATTACAACAATACCGTGCTTGTCCGCGTATTTAATAACCTCTTCTTTATCAACTATAATAGTTTCACCGGCTTCAACAGCAATTAAATCAGCTTTATATTTTTTCATAGTCTTTAAAGTTTTCAGTCCGATTGCAGGAATATCAAATCTTTTATCCTGTGAAGGTTTTGCAACTTTCACGATTCTGGAATTTTTCTTAGCAATTTTACAACCTCGTTTAATACAGTTATCTGTGCCCTCAATCGCTTCTACAGCCATAATCATTTTATCTTTTATTACTACTGACTGACCTATATCAAGCTTTCCTGTTTCTTTTGCAAGCCAATATCCGTAATTAACATCATTAACTTGCTCCTGTGTAGGTTGGATTTTACCCAAAACTCCTGACGGAATCATAAGATTTTTAATAAATAAAGTTTGATCTAAGATGGTAACACCAATGGCTTCCAGTTCTTCAATCAACATTAGCATAACTTTATCATCATTTAATCTTACGGCCTTTTTTATAAAATCAATTGCTTTAGAATCGAATTTTGGACGTTTAAGTATAATAGTCTTGCTGACTTTTCCTAGAAATGTGAGTTGCTTTATTCCTTCTTCTTTTAAAACTTTTTCAATTTTAAGAGCTTCTCCCGGACAAAAAGAATAAACTTTAGAACAATATTTTTTTAATTGTTTATAATTATCACTCGATAAAGATATTGCAACAACATCAAATCCGTTTTCTTTGGCATATTGTGCCATTTTGACAGGCAGCAACCCATCACCTGCAATTAAGCCTTGTTTTTGATCTAAAACAACTGACATTACTTCCTCCAAATCCCTTCCATAATGATACTATAAATAGCGCACTTTTAATATTGAATTAGCTCAATTGTAAATATTTGTAACAAATTAATTAAAAACATTAAAGTTTTTTGAATTTGTGCCGATATATATAGTACAAGGGAAAACAATATTCGGGATAATGAAGCCGGGAAACAAAAGATAGGGCAGGAGAATGGGATCAAATTTATCAATACCAATGGGATATTTAAATTTTGAGTTTGCTCAGAAGCAGCAAGGACAAAACATTGCTATGCAAAATTCTGCTGCGACTTCGCAATCTGCTATTAATATCGTTAAACAACCTTTATTTATTGGAACTAATAATTACACGTTACCTCATATAGATGTTATACAAGCATCTGCACAAATTACGCTTAATAATTCACTAAAAGAAACAATAAAATATTTAAAACAACACAAAAATAAAGCTAAGAAAAAACCAATTTTGGGAGAATTAACAACAGTATTAGAAAAAGAAATAGATGAAAATAATTCAGTTTTAGAATTAAAAAATTATGAAATAGATTTTAATGCAAAAAATATTTTTGCAGCTTAGATGTAAGATTTTCTCCTCCTCGTATAGGTGACTGGCATCGCAATTTGGGTATTGCGATGCCTAACTTTTTCTATGTAAGTATTATAACTATTGCACCGACTATCATAATTAATGAAGCAATTAGTTTTTTTATTAAGCCTTTTTCTTTAAATATATTTACTCCTAAAAATATACTCAAGACCGTTGATAATTGAAATAATGCCAGTGCGTATGAAACATTCATTTTTGAAAAAACATAATTTGTTGAGTATTGCATTATTGTAACAGATAAAATCAATAATAAAAGTGTCTTAAATTGAGGAACATTCGGTTTTATTTTTGACAAAAATAAACCAATTGATGCAAATATCAGACCGGATATTGCCCACAAAACAAAAGATGTTGGCACATTTGTAATTAGTATTATTTTCTTTATAAAAACAGCCTCTGTTCCGGAAAAAATAAGTGCAGTAACTCTATATAGGACAGCTTGCAAATTAGATTGTTTTTTGTAGTGTAGAATATATGTTCCTATAATAATCAAAAAAATGCCTAATATAGAACATAAAGATGGAATCTCGTTTAAATAAAAAAAGGCTATAATCATTGCTACAATTGGTTTATAAGAATTGATTGGAGCAAGAGAAGAAAGTTCTCCAATAGATAATGCTTTTATTATAAAGTAATTCCCTAAAGCTCCTAAAATTCCCATTGCGAGAAAATTAATAATAAGCTCATTAGTATAATTTATAAATATGTATGGAATAAATAATAAACATAATATAAATAGTCCCAAATACATGTAAAAATTTACACAAGAAGGTCTATTACCACTTCCAGTCAATATTTTTTGAAATACATTTATATAAGAATTAGATATAATTCTTGATAAAACTCCAATTGTTACATATATCATAGGTTTATTTTATCATAACTGCTTAGTAATTATGTATAAAGCGAATTATTAAAAATTACTGCTTTTTGGTAATTAAGCTTTAATTTTACAATGTAACTATATATGTATGAAAGTTTATAATTTTTTTAAGACGTTAAATGAAAAAATAAAAAAATACGAACGGGCTATTGATAATGATAGAATATATCAGAAAAAGCCTATTACAATTGTTTGGGTAGAAAATGATGCACCAAAGAACAATTAGCTAAAGCTCGATTTCTAATCAACGGAGAATATGTCTTTGATATCTTCCATCGTAAGTGATTTTGTAATATTTCTGTCAATAGAAACTACACTGTCAACAAGATCTCGTTTTCGTCCTTTTATCTTTTGAATTTTTTCTTCAACCGTATTTTTCGTAATAAGTCTGTATACAAATACTTTCTTGGTCTGACCGATACGATAAGCTCTATCTGTAGCCTGATCTTCTACTGCAGGATTCCACCAAGGATCGTAGTGGATTACGTAGTCTGCACCGGTTAAGTTCAAACCCGTTCCGCCGGCTTTTAAACTTATTAAGAATATTGGAATATTCGGATTATTATTAAAGTTTTCAACAGCTGCTTGACGATCTTTTGTTTTACCTGTCAAATATTCAAAAGGTATTCCCTCTCTTTGAAGCCATCCTTTTATAATATCAAGCATATCAACAAATTGACTGAATAGTAGAATTCTATGCTTTTCATCAATAATTTGTTTTATCATATCTTTTAAGTATTCAAATTTTCCTGATTTCATGTCACCCTTAACATGTTCTTTATCATATAAACGAGGATGGCAACATATTTGACGCATTCTGAGAAGTGCAGAGAAAATAGACATTCTGCTTTTTTCAAGACCGTTTTGTTCAATACTTTTGAATAATTCTTCCTTAGTAGAATCAAGCACTTCAAGATAGAAGTCTCTTTGTTCATCGGTAAGTTCACAATATGCCATATTTTCAACTTTATCAGGTAAGTCTTTTGCAACATCTCGTTTCATACGTCTTAAGATGAATGGGAATATCTGTAGCTTCAATCTTTTTTCAACCGTTTTATCCTGTCTTTCCATAATCGGAGTAACATATCTGTAATTGAATTCAGCCACATTAAATAAGAATCCGGGCATTAAAAAGTCAAAAACAGACCATAGCTCTTCAAGTTTGTTCTCAATCGGAGTACCGGAAAGAGCAAGCTTGTGATCTGATTGAAGTTCTTTAACAGATTGTGCAGTCTGTGATATAGCATTTTTTATATTTTGCGACTCATCCAATATTACATATCTGAATTTATATTTTTTAAGCTTAGCTATATCACGCCTTACGAGAGCATAACTCGTTATAATAATGTCATAATTAGGTATTTCTTTAAATAATCCCTTCCTATCTGCGCCTTGAATTTTCAAACAAGTTAAATCAGGAGTGAATTTTTGAATTTCATTCTCCCAGTTAAAAACAACTGTTGTTGGAGCAATAACTAATGTAGGCATCGGACCGTCTACTTCTTTTGCTTTTTGCAGTAATGTTAATGCTTGAAGCGTTTTACCTAAGCCCATATCATCTGCTAATATACCATTTAAACCATACTGATATAAAAACCATAGCCAATGGAAGCCCTTTGTTTGATATTCACGGAACTTAGCATTAACGCTTGATGGTATTTCAACACCTTCAGACGTTGTTGAAAACGTTGAAATTTGTTCCCAGAACTTTGAAAATTTATCACTCATTACAAGCTCAAAACCTTGATTTTGAAGTTCTGTAATTAAACCTACACGATATGTTTTTACCAAAAATTTATTTTCGTTATTTCTGTATGCATCAAAAGAGTTAAATGAACGCATAATTGCATAAATATTTTGTGCAGGATATTCTACAAAACCTAAGCTTCTTACACGAGCATATTTTTCACCGCTTTGAATTGTCTCATATATTTCATCAAAGTCAATTACTTCTTCTCCAACTTGTCCGTATAATTGAATCTCCATGCTATCAATAGATTCTTCAGAGAAGTCTATTTTTGCACACATTTTGAATGGTTCTTTTAATAATTTGAAAAAGTTCATATCATCATGTTCTTCAAATTTCCATCCTTCTCCGGCTTGTTGTATGTAATAATTATAGAAATCAATTGCATTTTCTTTTTCTAAAGCTAAATTATTTGTCTGCATCGGAACAAATTTGCAAGCCAGCAGCATATTGTATGCGGATTGTTCATGTTCATAGTCTCTTTTAATCCAATAAACAAGATCTTCTTTTTCACTTTTTACTGAAATATATGGTGATTTTTCCTTGCTTTTTGAGTACGGAACTTTGACTCCGGAATAATCAAATTCTAACGAGGCTTTTAAAGATTGGTCATAATCAATACCTAAAGTTACAACATTAAGCGGAGGTTTATGATCTAATAAAAGTCCGCTTATATTTTCCGCAATAGTAACCGGCATGATTTCCTGAAGATGCGGCAATTCTTCATACACAAATTTACCGCCATCAGCATCTTTTAAATCTGTAAAAGTAGATTTAATAATGCTTTGCGGAAGCTCATTCATTGCAATATTAATCGGGAATATAATATTTTTGTATCTTCCCCATTTTATTTGACGTGAAAAATACTTGATTTCTTCGAATGGATATGTTTCGTCTTTGTCAGGTCTGGTCCAGAAAAGCTCAAGAACAATATTAGTGCCACCATTTACATTCGTTGTTGAAACATCTAAATTAAGTTTCCACTCATTATCTGTGAACTGAATTCTCTCTTTAGTTTTTTCATCAAGAACTTCTTCAAGCTCTGCTAACAAAGGGAATACCGGCGCAAATTTAGTAATAGGAATATCATACCAACCGGCTTTTTTGTCCTGTTTCGCAATCTTTAGCATAACTTGGAAAAGTGCAATTTCTTTTTTTTGCGCTTCATTTAATTCAAATTCAGGTGATGCTTTTTGAATTTCAATTAACGCTCTAAGAATACCTTCCAGAGAACGAACAATTTTATTTGTGCCTCTGTCTCGAACCAAAATCGAAAAGAAATTTTGTCTTCTTTTGGGGTTAAAGTGAAATATATAACTGCCTCTTGGTGCTGTTCTTAGAGCAGTGTCAATATCAGAAACATCAGGTTCCACCTGATATTTATCATACATAAAGTTTTCAAACGCACCTTCTTCAATTGCCTTTAGTGCAATTGCTACAGAATGTTTGCACCACTCTTCTTTTAGCGGGCAATTACATCTTGCTTCAACTTTATTTTTCTTGAAAATAAGATCTGTGATATAAAAATCCTGATAGTTCCCTTTAACCTTTCCTTTAAAGAAGTTCTTTTCAGGATATGCTTCAAGAATCATATCTTTTTGATAATATTCATAACCGCGTCTCCAACTACCGGAAGTCGCATTTTTCTTTAAAAAATCATAATTAAACTTAAATTCGCTCATACTTTTTGAGGTACTCATATTTTATATGTAAATCCGAAAAAACGGAAAACCATCCGTAAAGAACGAGAATTCTGTGGATATAGGTACTCTGTATTTTCAGAGTATAATCCCTATACAAAACTCCCAACCTTGTGTGTATTATCTCATATAAAATCTTTATTTGCAAGTACATTTTCTGTATATTAAGTTCTTGTTTTGCTATTTACCGGATGCATATTATATGATATAATTACTCTGTATAGCTTTAAAAGAGGTGTGAATTGGGTTTTTTTGACATAATTAAAAAGTATAAATCCCAACTTGATGCTGTTGATTCTTCCATTTACTACGGAAGTAAAACATTGCTTGAAGTATATGAAAGAAATGCTAAATTAGAGAAAGAAATTGAGCAGCGAACAAAAGAGTTAGATCGTGCAAATAGACAGATGCTTACTCTTCAGCACATCTGGAATATGATGAATTCTTCTGAACCACTTTCTAACGTATTAAATGCTATAGTAAACAGCCTTCAAGGAGAACTGGGATATGTATACAGTTTTATAATTAAACCTCATATTCAAGGCGGGGAAAGCTATATTCAAGTTGCTGCGTCTTCAAGGCAAGATTTTTCAGATAAATTTGCAAGATATTTTAATTGCAAACTAACTGACTATAAAATGTTGTATCCCGGAATTGAGGCACTGAAAGATGCAGTTATAAATAATTCAATTTATCAATCATCAAATCTTACGGAATTAATAGGTGGTTTTATTCCTGAATTGGACAAAATCAGGCTTAATAAATTTTTTGAAGATGCAAACATGAAATCCTATATATTGATTCCTTTAATGTCAAAAAGTGTTCATTTCGGTTCATTAATTGTATTTTCGTCAAGAGAAAAAGTAAGTAGCAGTGAGTTGAATTTTTTGGGCTTATTTGCAAAGCAAATTGAACTTGCCATCACTATTGCGGATTTATTCCAAGCCGTAAAAGAACAAGCTGTTACGGATAGTATGACAGGATTATATAACAGAAGATACTTCGAAGAGTTTATAAAAAAAGAAGCAATTCGTGCTGAACGTCAAAACCAACACTTTACGGTTATTGGTTTAGATTTAGATCACTTAAAACAAATAAATGATGTTTACGGGCACAATTATGGAGATCTTGCAATAAAAGCAATAGCGGATGTCCTAAAAAATAATGCTCGTTCAATCGATGTCGCAGCAAGAATGGGCGGTGAAGAGTTTAATCTTATCTTGCCGGGTGTCGACTCAGCCGGCGGACTCGTTGCCGCAGAACGTATAAGGAAAGCAATTGAAGGAGTACAGCTTGAAAAAATCGGGCATATTACAGCAAGTGTCGGTGTCGCAACATATTTAGAACATTCGGATGATTTAGATGAACTTCTTGAGTTGACCGATCAAGCTATGTATGAATCGAAGCGCAACGGCAGAAATCGTGTGACAATTGCAAAACCTGCAAAAGAAACTTCATGGCAAGATATTGCGATTAAAACGTATATAGATATTCTTACAAAACATAGAATTCCTGTTGATGAAACAACTTCAAAATTGTTAACACAAAAACTACAGGAAATGAATATAAATAATGAAAAGTTATATCAGGTTGCAGATGCTGTTGTTTCTACGTATAATCCTGATCATCATGATGGAACTATAAAGCAGAAAGTCCTATTGGCAACACTTTTAGCTAAGAGATTTGACTTATCCAAAAGTGACATAGATAAATTAAAAGTGGCAGTTTTATTGTATGATATAGGTAATACAATGATTCCGCATGAATTGCTTAATAAAAAAGCGCCGTTAACAGAGGAAGATAAACTTTCAATCAAGCAGCATCCGATTATTGCAGCAAGAGAAATACTAAAACCAATATCAAATATAGGAGACATTATTCCTATTATTGAAAAACACCACGAAAATTGGAATGGAAGCGGATATCCAAATAATATTAAAGGTGATGACATTCCTATAGAATCTCAGATTATTTTAATTATAGATTCTTATTTTGCTCTGCTTGAAAAACGCCCTTATCGTGATGCAAAGACAAAGGATGCTGCAATAAAAATTATAATCGGTGAAATTAATACTAAATGGAATGAACGTCTTGCAAATGAGTTTATTTCAATTGTTAAGAATGATATTGATTAATTTATATATTGAAGTTGTTTTAAGACTGTTATTACACTTTCAGGGGAGAGTCCTACTATATTTTCAAAGCTTCCTTCAAACTTATCAATATAACCATTCGGTAATTCTTGTATGCCGTAACTTCCCGCTTTATCAAGCGGTAAATAATTATCAATATAGTTATTTATCATTTTTTCTGACCATTCGGTAAATCTCACATAACTTGTTGTTGACATTGTAGCAGCCCTATTCGTTTGCGTATTTATTGCACAAATAGATGTCACAACCATATGAGTCTCACCTGAGAGTTCTTTTAGCATTTTATATGCATTTTCTTTTGTATGGGGTTTGCCAAGTATTTTATTATGTAATACTACAACCGTATCGGCAGCTAGAACTAAAGAAGTTTTATCAACCTTTCTTACTACATCCAAACACTTTTTAGTTGCAATATCTTCTATTTTGTCGTAAGAAAATTCATCAGAATCAAGTTTTTCATCATACTCAGATGGAATTACAGTATATTCTAATCCCATGTCTGATAAAATTTTTTTTCTTCTTGGAGAATTTGATGCGAGTATTAATTTTACCATATTAATGATTAAATAACCTTTCCATACGTTCTTTCGCCCCTTTTGGTGTATATCCGCCTATCTCGAATGAGTTTTTTGTGACGATATTAGGATTATTAAAATTATCTATAAAAGTTTGTAAGCAATGTTTTGTATCTTTTAATACTTTTTTCCACGGTTTAAAAAAGCTTTTTTTTGCATGTACGATTTCACCTGAACTGCTATTTATATACAACAAAGTACTACCAATTGATAAAGAACAGTCGCATTTGAATTCTTGAGGATTATCAATTGGACGTTTATAATTTCTTAAATCTGAAAATTTTATATTGTCTCCAATGCTAACAGCAGCCAAAATCTTTGATATCCAGCTGGTTTTTTCTGCATTTTCTCTATATACTGTTGAATGATTCATTTCCCAAAGTAACTTTTTAATATTTTGCTGTGCAGCAGGAATTAGAATATATTTTTTATTTACTTGTCCTTGAAAATTAGTTTTAGAAACATTATTTACTTGCATATAATTCTCCATTTTATATTTTTAAAACTTGTAAAAAAAATTATTTGCTAGTATCTTCTAATTCTTTTATGATTTTTTCCAGTTGCTGCTTTTCGTAACTTAGAACCATTCTTTTTATTTTTTGTTTTCCTTCGGGAGTTAAATCATTTATAGTTAATTGTTCTTTTTTCATAACATCATTATTGTAAAAATTTGTTCTCATTTCTTGTAAAACATTTTCAGCCTTTTTTAGTACTAAAAAAAACGGTTTATAAAAAGGTTTTACATAATCAATAATTTCGCCACTTTCATTATCTATATCAAGAACAATTTTTTTTCCTATCTTTAAATTTGAAAAACCTCGCATTTGTTCATTTTGCTGAACTTTCTTTGTTAATCTTCTTTCATCTTCAAACACAGCCTTATTGTTATAATGTAATTTCGTGGTTATTGTAGATTTAAAATAATCTCCGTCTTGAATACGATTTAGCTCACCATTCATTCTTATTAGCAAAGATTCCACAGATGCACGCATGTTATCTGAAATAAATCTTTTTTTAGGTATTTTTGATTCAAAATTTGTATTTTGTATTTGAGTAACTTGCATAAATTTTATCCCTTTATTTATTCTTTAATTTACTACTTTTAGTATCCGTTTGATATAAATTCCCTGTTCCGAAATTTTACACCGATTGAATCTGCAATATCTTTGCATCGAGCGACATTTATTTCATGAATATTATCAAATCCGGTTACAACACTCATAGAAACATCCCAACCGACATTTTTACATTCTTTTGCAAAACATTTTATTTCTTCAAAAGCATTTTGAATCGTTGGCTTGCATATTTCATCATAATCTTTTGGATTATCTGCATTAAGACTAATAGACACAGAATCTATTAAATTTTTAAATTCTTCGGGTATATTAGTTTTCCAAATTGCATTTGCATGACCGTTAGTATTTACTCTTATTTTTATTTCAGGGTAAAACTTCCTTAAATATTCACAAAAACTCTTCATCATATCTTTTTTTAAAAAAGGTTCGCCATATCCGCAAAAAACAACTTCTTTTGCGAATTTTTCAAAATTTTTAAATTGTTTGATTATATCTTCTAGTGAATAATTATCGTCGTGCCACATCTCATGTCCGCATACATCATCTTTTTGGTTTCTGAGACAAAAAATACACGAATTAGTACAAGCATTTGTAAGATTTATATAAACAGTTTTTGGATTTTTTTCTTTATTTATTGAATATACAAGCGTATACATCAAAAAATACCTCCTTTTTTGATATTATAATGCAAACGTCTGATATAAACGTCGAAAGTGTTAAGAAATGTAACCAATTGTTACGCAAAATGAAAATCTTTACAATTGGCTCAAAGCCAGTCATAATGCCATATAGAATAGAATAGAATAGAATAGAATAGAATAGAATAGAATCATTTTGCTCGTTTGAATTAAAGTTTTTAAAATTTATGCCGATATATGAATTGTAAATAAAATTAACTTAGTATAAACAAAACGTGACAGGAGTTTTTTTATGACAACACCTGATGTAAGCCACAGATTTGAACCGGACAGATGGAATTGCACAATTACAGCTCAACCTACTGATACTGGGAAACTGCCAGGAGAAGCTATTAAAGCTAAAGATGCAGAATATGGTTCTGTCATGAAGCAATTTATGAAAGATACAGGCATTAAAAAATAAATTGCATTATATGTTAAAAAACGACCTTTTTATATAAGGTCGTTTTTATTGTTTAATTTTTCTTTTAGTTCTTGAACTTCATATTTAAGTCTGTTTAATTCACAAGTAATAGGATCCGGAATTCTGTTGTGCATAAGAACACCGTCGTGCCCTATGATTTTTTGCTGTACGATCCTTCCCGGAATTCCAACCACTGTACAGTTATCCGGAACGCTATCAATAACAACAGAGCCTGCACCTATACGAACATTGTTACCTATTGTGATATTGCCCAGTACTTTTGCTCCTGCGCCAAGTATTACATTATTCCCTACAGTCGGATGACGTTTACCATGTTCAGAGCCTGTTCCGCCTAAAGTTACTTGCTGATATATTAAAACATCATTTCCGATAATTGCTGTTTCTCCAATTACGACGCCTTCACCGTGATCAATAAAGCATCTTTTTCCTATGCTTGCTTTTGGATGAATTTCTATACCGGTAATAATTCTTGTTAAATATGAAATATATCGAGGTAAAAATGGTATTTTCCAATAAGCTAATTTATGTGCTATTCTGTGGAATAAAAGCGCTTGGAATCCCGGATAACAGAATATAACTTCTAAAAGGTTATTGGCAGCCGGATCGTTTTCATAAATTACTTTTATGTCTTCTTTTATTGTATTTATTACTCTTTTTAACATTGCATCCTTCATCTTTTTGTCACTTTAGATTAGAAATATTATATTTATTAACTTTAAAATCTTTTTTAATTTCATTTTCAACAAATTTGCATATATCATTTTGATATTGTATGCTTTGTGCAGAATCTTTATATTCAGGTTTCCACCAATCACTACTTTTAGGAAACGGATGATGTTTGGAAAAAAGTATAATCTCTTTTTCCTTAAACTCTTTTCTAATTTTGCAATCCATATCTAAAACCAGTAATTTGAATGGAAGGTCATTTCTTTTTTGCCTTAATACTTTATATAGATTAATAATTTCTGAAGCTTTGGCTTGAGATTTAATAACAAAAAATATATATGGAGAGTTTTTTACTATATTATTAAAATTTTCAATTCTGTTTGCAAATCTTGCAATTAGCTTAATTTTAGAGTTTTCATCACAATCCTTATCGTGATTATATAATATTTTATATTTTTTATTAACCCAAATCCCATTTTTAAATAATAAATTATTAAAATAATCATTAAAGTTATTTTTTAAAATTTTTACAACACTTTTTGTTGGATGACACGACAAGTCAAAGGGTAAAGATAATTCTCCTAAAGATTTACTTTTTTTTAAACCGCCCATCGTTAAATAGTACCGTACGGCACAGTCATTTCCTAACGAGATAATTGTATATGCATCATTAATAAAATCTGTATTTTGCATTTCAATCATTAATCCTTATATGACATTGATTTTACCACACGGATAAATATCTTTCACCGCTATCGGGAACAATTGATACTATCATTCTATCCGAAAATTTTTTAGCAAGCTGTTTTGATGCAGCAAGATTGGCTCCAGCACTAATACCGCAAAAAATCCCATGTTTTTTCGCAAGTTCTTTTGCTGTCTCAATAGCGGTATTACCATCTATAGTCAAAATTCCGTCTAAATTGTTATTTCTGCATATTTCAGGTTTAAAATTTGCACCTATACCTTGTATTTTATGAGGTCCTGCAATACCTTCAGTAAAAAGCGGACTCTCTTTAGGTTCAACTCCAAACACTAATGCGTTTTCTAAATATTTTTTAATACCACAAGCTGTTCCACC
Organism: uncultured bacterium; assembly: GCA_902797575.1. Lineage (GTDB taxonomy): Bacteria > Cyanobacteriota > Vampirovibrionia > Gastranaerophilales > Gastranaerophilaceae > CAG-196. The sequence goes on along the minus strand of CADBTL010000058.1, from coordinate 755 downwards.
AGTTCCTATACCTGCTACAACAATAATGTCTTTATCCCCAACGGCTTCTTTAATTTCTCTGGCAGTTTGTTCGTGAGCTTTCGGGTTATCAGGATTAGAAAATTGCATTGGTATATAGCTGTTTTTATACTCCCGATGCAGTTCATTTGCCTTATCAACCGCACCTTGCATACCGAGTTCTTTTGGCGTTAACACTAGTTCGGCACCATAAGCTGCTATAGATTTTCTTCTTTCAATTGACATACTTTCGGGCATGCATATTATAATTCTAAGTCCTAAAACGGCACAACACATTGCAAGACCGATACCGGTATTACCGCTTGTTGGTTCAATAATAACAGTATCTTTATTTATTTCTCCTCTGTCTATTGCACATTTAAGCATTGAATAGGAAGCCCTGTCTTTTATGGAATTTGATGGATTATAATATTCCAATTTTAAACATATATTATCAGAATATTTTACAATAGGTGTATTTCCGATTAGTTCCAGTACGTTGTTGTATATTTTACTCATTATTAGACCTCAAATTATAATTTAACTCTTTTATAAGAATATTATATTACCTAAAAGTATATTAAATCTAGAGGATGCGGAAAAAGTCGAAAGGGGTAAATGAAGTATGACAGAGCTACGTTAAGCTACTCCGCCTATAGAAAAACAATTTTTCGAACTTTTTCAAATCCGACCTTAGGTGTGTGAAAGTCAGACTAGGTGCGGGATAGCACGTAGTCTGACTTGAAACCGTTCCCCAG
>CADBTL010000057.1 GCA_902797575.1 uncultured bacterium | reverse complement strand
TAGCTATCGAACAAGGTATGAGATTCGCTATCCGTGAAGGCGGTAGAACAGTTGGTGCTGGTGTTGTTGACAAAATTACTGAATAGTAATGCGGAGCAGGAGTTGCAAGCAACTCATTTTCGCTTTTGACAACACAAGCAAATAACAAAAATAAAGGTGGGCAAAGTCATAAGACTTGCCCATCTTTATATTCGATAGCAATTAAAATACATGTGTATCAGCTTATCCAATACCGAATTGCGGAGTTTGTTGTTTTGTGTATTCATTAACTTCTTGATCTATACTATACTTTTTTTGTTGCGCTTGATATGCTTTGTTGAAAGTTCTTCATATTCTTCATATGTTTCTCGATTTTCTGATTCAAATTGTTCGAGCGTCATACCTTCTTTAATCGAAAAGCGTCCATTAAAATTGTTATATTTTTTGCATTATTAAATTCTTCATTATCTATTTTATCGCCCCCATTAGAGTTTTATCAAAGAAGTGATGAACTTAAAAACTCAAAATAGTTTGAATAAAAATACTCAGCGAAATAATTGAGTATCCGCTGAGTATTTTTATTTGTATGTCTTTTTGATAATTATGTATCGATGTTTGTTGCATAAACAGCGTTTGCTTCTATGAACTCTCTTCTTGGTTCAACCTTGTCACCCATAAGAACATCAAACAATTGATCACACATCATCGCATCTTCAAGGTTTACTTTTAACAATGTTCTTGTTTCAGGGTCCATAGTTGTTTCCCAAAGTTGCTGCGGCATCATTTCTCCCAAACCTTTGAATCTTTGAATTTGTAATCCTTTCTGACCTCTATCATCAACAATTTTTTGTAATTGTTCAAATGAAGTTATTTCAATCTCACCGTTTTCACTTTCAAGTATAAGTTTTTCTTCTTCTTCAATTAAATAATCACGAATGAGCGGATATGAATTTTTCAAACGTTTAAATTCATTAGATTTGATTATATTAGCAGTAATCATTTCATGCTCATTTTCAAATAATTCTAACTGAATAGCATATTTTGCGACTTCAGGATTGTATTTCAATTCAACCTTGTAATTCTTTGCCTCTGTAATATTATAATTTTCAGCGTGGTCAGCTAAATAGTGGGACAAGTATTCAACCACTTCTGTCATCTTAGCTTGATCAGTAAAATCTTCCGCCTTAACATCAGATCTTATCAGGCCTCTTAAAACAACTGATGGTATAATATTCAGAATTGGATTATTGTACGCTTTGTAGAAAGTTGACATATTAGCAATCAACTCAGCAAGCTCATCTCCTGTCTTAGTCTTTGATTTTGTTTTATCGGACAGGCTTAAAGACTTAATTCCACGTTCCTTTAACATTTTATCAAGTGCATGCTCATCATATAAATACTCTGAAGTTTTTCCTTGAGTAACCTTGAATAGAGGCGGCTGCGCTATATACACATAACCGTTTTCAATAAGCGGTTTCGCATAACGGAAGAAGAAGGTTAAAAGCAACGTTCGAATGTGTGCACCGTCGACATCAGCATCTGTCATTATAATAATTTTGTGATAACGAAGTTTTTCCAAATTAAATTCATCTTCATTTTTGCTTATTGTAATACCAAAAGCCTGAACCATTGACTGTATTTCGTTATTTGCATAAATTTTATCAAGACGAGCTTTTTCTACATTAAGAATTTTACCTCTCAATGGCAAAATTGCTTGATACATTCTGTTTCTGCCCTGCTTAGCGGAACCTCCTGCTGAATCGCCCTCTACAATAAAGATTTCACATTTTTCAGGTTCTCTATTTGAGCAATCTGCAAGTTTTCCCGGAAGTGTTGAATTTTCTAACACAGACTTACGTCTTGTAAGCTCTCTGGCTTTTCTTGCAGCTTCTCTGGCACGTTGTGCTTGAAGAGTTTTTTCTATGATTAAACGTGCAAGTTTTGGATTAAATTCTAACCATTCCTGCAATTTTTCTTTGACAACGTCCTGAACGCAGCCCATAACTTCTGAGTTACCTAATTTCTCTTTTGTTTGACCTTCGAATTCCGGATTTTCAATTTTAACAGAAACAATCGCTGTTAAACCTTCCCTAACATCATCACCGGATAAGTTTTGTTCAGAATCTTTTAATATTTTATTAGCCCTTGCATAATCATTTAGAACACGTGTTATAGCATTACGAAAACCGGTTAAATGTGTTCCGCCTTGATGAGTATTAATATTATTAGCAAAAGATAAAATAGATTCATTATATGAATCAGTATATTGCATAGCTACTTCTACACGAATCTTATCAACCATTTTATCCATATAAATAGGTTCATCGAACATAACTGTTTTATTTTGGTTCAAAAATGCAACATATGAACCAATACCGCCTTCATAGTGGAAAGTTTCATCCTTGTTGCCTTTTAAATCATGAAGTATAATTTTTAAACCTTTATTAAGAAATGCCATTTCTCTAAGTCTTGTAGCAACTACATCCACATCTATTTCTGTTGTTTCGGTAAAGATTTCAGGATCTAGCCAAAAGGTAGATTTAGTACCAGTTTTTGTAGTAGGCATTGTTTTTTCAACTGGAGATGTTGGTTCTCCTCTTAAATAGGACTGTTTCCATACGTATCCGTCACGAGAGACTTCCACAACCATTTTTTCTGATAAAGCATTAACAACCGATGCTCCAACACCGTGAAGACCGCCTGATACTTTGTAACCTCCGTCACCAAACTTTCCGCCTGCGTGAAGTACTGTGTGAACAATTTCTAATGCTGATTTACCTGAATCCGGCTTAATATCGACAGGAATGCCACGTCCGTTATCTTCTACAGTTACGCTATTATCTCTATTTATTGTTACATGAATCTCAGTACAATATCCAGCCAAAGATTCATCAATAGAATTATCTACAATTTCATATATACAATGGTGTAATCCTCTTTGAGAAGTAGAACCAATGTACATGCCGGGACGCAATCTTACAGCCTCCAAACCTTCTAATACACGTATATTACTAGCATCATAACTTTGTGTCATTTACCCCCCTCAATATGCTTATCCTTATTCAGATATCACTTGCATATAATATTAAAATCTATCCTATAGTTGTATTGTACCATAAACATAGAAAAACAACAAAAAAATAACAGAAGATTTTTACCTTGAATCTTCTGCTATTTCTGTAATTATAAACTTTATAAACTACTTTGTTGTTTGAATAAACAAACTTATTAAATCATTTAAAGCAGAATATTGTTTTTGATAGCTTTGAGATTGCTTTTCAAGTGCCAATATTTGCTTTTTGTATTCTTGAATAGATGCTTGGCATTCTCTTGCAGAGACTTTAAGGCCTTCCTGAACTTGTTGTGCATCTTGAAGGACACTCTTCATGGAAATACCTAGTGCTTCCATTGTTTGTTTAATAATTTGAGCACCTGTGTGTCTTGAAACGCCACTTGGCAGTTGTGAGATTAATCTTCTAAGAACTGCGATATTAGCAGGCATCTCAAAGTTTTCTGACACGCTATCTTGAGCTTGTTGTTGAGCCGGCTGCTCTATAAAAAATGGTTCGGATGAAGTATTCGGAATATCATCAAAGAAACTTGCGTTTTTTTGTTTGTTAATATTTATATTCATACTTTGTTCTGCAAATACATCACTTGTTTCCTCTGGACCAAAAATATCATCAGACTTGTTTGTTGTATCATCAGTGTCAAAAGGAGAACTGTCAACTGTTTCTATATTATCAGCCTGTTTTTTTAAGGCTTCAACAATTTTTTTACCAACACTTTCACTATTTGCCATTTTTATACTCCCTCGCAAATTTTATTTTACAAGAGTAATTATATTTTAAACACAATAAAAGTCCAATAAAATGTTATGAATTGTTAAAACATCATAGAATTAAAATCTGCAATATCATCATAATTAAACATATGAATAAATGTATAAAGCATTTTGGGAGAGAATTTTCTTGTTCCTATTTCTAACATTTCTCTCAACGCTTCTCTATTATTTGTTATAACAACGTGAGTTCTATTAGATGCAAGATTGTCATAATAATTTGCAACATTTACAATCTGACTGTACTCTGTGATAAGATCATTTGAAAGACCTCTTGGATAACCAGAACCATCGTTATTTTCATGGTGTTCCAAAGCTACCTTAGCAATCTTTTCCGACAAGCCGAATGTTTCTTTTATCATTCTATAACCTATAACAGTATGTTCTTTTACTTCATCCTCACTCGTAGTAAGAATAGCAGAACCCCCTGGAATTTCGATTTTTAGTTTTCCTATATCATGTAAGAGGGCAGAAAGAAGAAGCTCATCCATTGCAATCGGGGCAAAATCCAATTTTCTGGCTATTAATCCTGAAATAACTGCAACATTTAAAGGGTGACATAATTCGTATTCACCCATAAATCTGACTCCTGAACCTTTTTCTGATTTGCATAACTGCTTATATATTCCGTTTCTTAAAATACTTACTAAAGATTGCATTTTCAAAATTGCATCATCATAATATTCTTCAAGAAATAAATCAAGAATTTTTTTATAAAAATATTTAATCTTAACTTGAGTATCTACCTTCATGCAGGATTCTTTGTTAATAACCGTATCAAAGTCTTCAGGATCAAGTGACTCATAGGAAAAATTGAACATTCTTCCTGAAGATTGCTTAGTTTTACTTTGCTCCTGAATATTTTTCTTAATCTCGCTTTCGCCGAGAAAGTCTTCTGCATATATCTTTATATAATTTTTAAGCATTATAAGCTTACCAGGGGTTAAAACCTCACCGGCTTCAAGAATTTTTGTCTTGTTTTCCGTGAATAAATCAAACGGAAGAACTTTATAATTACTTAATTCACTATTTTCTACTACACGCATACTATTACTATTATAATAATTATAATTTTATTTAACATACTGTAGATGATGTAATATTGGATATTAGTAAATTTAACTAAAACATTCGGATTAGGTCTTTTAGACTTTTATATTATTGAAAAAAGTTTATTATATACTAGAATTAGATTTAGAATGCTAATGGAAGGGAAGTTTAAATGATTTCGGATAAAAAAAGAACATTGACAATTCAAATACTTTCACTAATTGGATTTTTAGTAACAATAAAACTTGCAATGATATATTATGTTGCTAATTATGAAAAATATGCACTTGCAAGTTTTTGTTCCATAAACGATTATATAGATTGTGATGGTGCCGCAAGAACAATTGTAGCCCAAGTATTTGGTATTCCGCTTGCTTACTGGGGAATGTTCTTTTACTTAACAGTATTCTTCTTGACCATTGTTGATAAATTAAAAAATATTAAATTTTTAAAATTCTTAGAAGTATTTAAAAATCCAAATGCATATGTTACATTTCTGGGAACGTTAGCTTTTTTAATATCTATGACTCTTGCAGGAATTAGTTTTTATGTAATTAAAAAAGTTTGTATTTTGTGTGTTATTACATATTTTATTGATTTTATTATTGCACTTATATCTGCAAATAATATTAAAGATTATTTTGTTAATTTCAAAACTACTTTTTTAGATTTTATTGACGGTATAAAACAATACCCGAAAACGTTTATTATATTACTTATTACAGCTATTTCGTTTTTAACTTTTAGTGAAATGACTAATGTATTTACTCCACACGTAAAAAAAATGAAAGATATTAAAAGAATATCTAAGATGGAAGAAAATCCATACAGCATAAACGGCAATGTATTAGGATCTGAAAATGCAGATGTAGTTATTGAACTATATTCTGATTTTGTATGTCCGCTTTGTTATATACATAATATTATGCTCCACAGGGCAGCTAAAGAATATTCAAATATCATAATAATCCATCATAACTTACCGTTTGATACAGAATGTAATCATGAATTAAACTTTAACATGCACCCTGGAGCTTGTTTTATGGCTAGAGCAGCACTTGCAGCTGAAAAACAGGGTAATTATTGGGGAATGAGTTCTTTGTTATATAAAGAAAAACCTGTAAACAATAACGAACTTGACAAACTTGTTGAACAACTTGGCTTTGATAAAGATAAATTCTACAGAGATATGAATTCAGAAGAAATTAAATCAAAACTTAATGACGAAATAAATAGGACAAACAACGAATTGGGCTTAGATAGTACACCAACAATGTATGTTAACGGTGAAAAAAGAATTGGAATAAGCTCATATGATGAATTGAAAGAATTTTTAGAACTTCATGGCGCAAAACGAAAATAATAAAATACTAATTCACGCTTGTTGCGGGATTTGTTCAGGATATCCTATACAACTGCTAAAAGATATGGGATACAGTCCGGTTGTGTATTTTTATAACCCTAATTTGGATACGCAAGAAGAATACAATAAACGCTTAGAAGCACAAAAAATAGTTTGTATGTACCATTGGGTGGATTTGATAACAGAAGAATACAATCATGAAGAATTCCTAAATTATGTAAAAGGACTTGAATTAGAGCCGGAAAAGGGCAAACGCTGCGATAAATGTATTGAACTCAGACTAAAAAAAGCCGGTAAAAAAGCAAAAGAGCTTGGAATAAATAAATTTACAACATCATTAGTAATCAGTCCGCACAAAAATTTTTCAAAAATATCTGAAATAGGAAAGTTTCTATCATCGGAAGATTTAGAATATATTTCTATAGATTTCAAAAAGAAGGATGGCTTTTTAAAAACCAATAATCTTTCTAAAGAACTTGGATTATACAGACAAAACTACTGTGGCTGTGAATTCTCTAAACACGTATAAAACGATATAAAAAAACAGGTTTTAAGACGGATATACATACTGCTAAAACCTGTTAAATTTAATATAAACTTATCAATCTCTAATGGTTAAATTTTATCAAAACCCGTATACTTTCTTAAAACTTCAGGTATAATAATTGAGCCGTCTTCCTGTTGGAAATTCTCAATTATTGCAGCAAATGTTCTGCCGACTGCTAATCCTGAACCATTCAAAGTGTGAACGAATCTTATTTTACCATCTTTATCACGATAACGAATATTTGCTCTCCTTGCTTGGTAATCACCAAAGTTTGAACAACTTGAGATTTCTTTATATGTATTATATGAAGGCAGCCATACTTCTAAATCATAGCATTTATTTGCACTAAAACCAATATCTGCAGTACATAATGCTACACGTCTATAAGGCAAGCCTAATAATTCTAAACATTTTTCAGCATTTTGGGTTAATTTTTCGTGTTCATCTTTACTTGATTCCGGGGTTGTAAGTTTCACCATTTCAACTTTATTAAATTGGTGAACACGAATCAAACCTCTTGTATCTTTACCGGCTGATCCGGCCTCACGTCTGAAACACGGAGTATATGCCGTCATGTATTTTGGTAAATCATCCTCGCTTAAAATTTCACCTGAATAAATATTTGTTACAGGAACTTCTGCTGTTGGAATCAAATATAAATCTTCATCAACACATTTATACATATCTTCTGCAAATTTCGGCAACTGACCTGTTCCTGTCATAGTTGCAGCATTAGCCATAAACGGAGGTAATATTTCTTCATATCCGTGCTCTTCTGTATGCAAGTCTAAGAAGAATTGAATTATTGCACGTTCTAATCTTGCACCTTTACCTCTATATAACGTAAATCTCGATTGAGAAAGCTTGACACCGCGTTCGAAATCAACAATATTATGCTGTTCACATAAATCCCAATGTGGTTTGGGTTCAAAAGAGAATTCTGTTGGAGTTCCCCAAGTTTTTATCGTAGGATTATCCTCCTCTGATTTTCCGATTGGAGTCGTCTCGTCAGGAACATTCGGTGTATGAAGCAACAAATCTCTTTGTGCATTATCTAATTCAATTTGCTTTTCTTCTAATGCTTTAACCTCATCTCCTAATGCTCGTATTTCTTCTTGTAAAGCATCAGTATTTTCACCATTTTTTTTCATCATGCCGATTTTTTGAGATTCATTTTTTCTTTTAGCACGAAGCTCATCTGCTTGAGTTTGCACTTTTCTTCTCTCTGCATCAATCTCAATAATTTTATCTATTGATAATTCAGGATTTCTTCTTTTTAAAAGCTCGTTAATTTTTTCCGGATTTTCTCTGATTAATTTAATATCTAACATAATTACTACCTCTCATAAATTAATTATAATTTAAACAAAAAAAGTAGGGTAGAGGGGGTATATAGAAGGGGGGGGGTAAATAGGAGGGGTAAACAAAATAGTGAAATAGGAAGATGATTTAGAATTTAATATGCGATATCAGGATTATAAATCAAGATACCGAGTTTTTAAGAGAGAAATTATCTAGTGACAAACATTTAGCAGTAAATATTCAAGGGTGTTTTTACTATCAGGGCTAAATTGCAAGGAAAATATAGAAGAACAAAAAAGCGAATTTGATAAAAACCTAGAAAAAGCCTTAAATTACAACCCAAACGAAAATTAAAAGAAGTCTTTAATATCAATCTCAAAATATTTAGCAAGTGCATACAATGTTTCGGTACTTGCTAAATTTTTACCCCTTTCAATACAAGAAATATGCTCTCTTGACATATTAACGTATTCAGCTAGTTTTTCTTGAGATAGTCCTTTTGCTAATCTCAAGGCTTTAACTTTTCGTCCAATACTATTTTTTAACTTGCGAATACCCATATAAACATTTTTTCATGTAATGTGAATATTACAGTAAGATTAATCTTACGAAATATGTCTATATTTATTTGTTTATAAATATTTACAGATTTTAAAATTTAGTGTAGAATACTTGTGAAAGTGAGGATTAAAGATGGCAGATGAAGAAAATATTGTAGAAATAGAAGAAACAAAAAAGAAACCTATTAATGTATGGAAGATTGCATTAATAAGCCTTGTTTCTATTGGCATTTTTATAGCCTTATGTATAAACATTTACAATTCTGATTGGTATATTAATCAGACGTTGCACATAAAAAAGGCAACAGATATACCTTTAGGTAAAAATGTTACTTGGAGTTATAACAACAAGTATGAGGGTAATTTGCTAAAGATAAATCTTACACTTAAAAATATTGATGATAAAGTTATGAAAATCGCAGACAAATATTTAAAAGAAGATGAAGATTTGTTGTTTTTAGTATTTGTGGATAAAGATGGTTTTAAGCTAACTGAATTAAAAATCTCAAAAAATGAATTGATTCATACTTCTGATATAGATGGACAATATATGGCTCAATGTTCGCTAATGTTAGATAAAAAGGTAGTAAGAAAAATTCGGGATATTGACCCTAAGTATAGAGCAATTTTAGATATGAAGTATGACGATATGTTGAAAGAAATTGACAGCAGATATAGAAAAGCAATAAGTAATTTATTTGGTTTTTAATATTAAACAAAGAAAGGAAAATCTAACAATGAAACAGTTAATTATTAATACTGGAAGAAGTTTAATAGATATTTTTGCCTTTTTATTTTTACTAGGAATAATAATTTTTGGCATTGTAACAATGGTAAATGTAGGTTTTGCACAAGGGTTATCTATATTAGGTATTGGAATTATTCTATTAGTTTATATTTTTTATGCTATCTACTTACTGGTATCAATACACGATAATTTAATTGAAATTAATGAAAAATTATCAAATAAACAAGGTTAAAGAGGGAAAAATGAAAAATTTAAAGATTATTACATTAGCACTTTTACTATTATTATCTACTTGCGCTACTGTTTTTGCAGAAACAGTTGTATTTAATTGGAAAACTTTAAAATTCCATAAGCCAAGCTGTCAATGGGCTCATAGATGTACCGTTAATTGTACAAAAGTTGACAAAAAAGAAGCAATTAGGCATGGTGGAGTACCTTGCAAAGTTTGTGGTGGTTAAATTTGACTAAAAAGAAAGTTATCCTAATTATTATAGTATTTGTTTTTTTGTCTTTTACCATTCCTGTTTTATGTCAGATTTTCATATTGAATCAAAACGGGGATAAATTACTGCCGACAGGTAAAAAATTACTTGAAGCCGATTACGTTCATGCATATTGTAAAGGAACAGAGGAGTATGTATTACCTGATAAAACAAGAATAGATTGTCTGACTGAAACTCATGCCTGCGAGTTTGATTGGGCAAAGAAATGGTATGAAGGATTTGGGCAAGCCCTTTGGTATTCTCATAATACAGGCAAAAAGCCTTGTTTAGTGCTTATTTTGAAATCAGATAAGGATTATGTATATTATAATCGTGCAAAAATCTTGTGCGATAAGTACGGAATTAATCTTATAGAAGTAAGAGCAAAAGATTTTAAAACAAAATGATTACTATACATGAGTATAGTTTGTATAGTAATGTAACAATATACTCTTTGGATGATGACAAAATAAAGGTGTGATACTATTATAAGTAAAGAAAGAGGATAACTTTTAAGCTATCCTCAAAAATCAAAAGGAGTAGTGATACCTTAAAAGGTATCACTTTTGATATCACCCTCCTTATTATATCTTAAAAATTCTATTACCCCTAGTGTTTTAATATAAATTAATACTTTGTGTAAAATTATATATAGTTACCTAAAATATTTACCCCATCCGACCAAAAGTCCTATAAAAAAAACAAACTACTCAAATGTAAAATAACAGTCGGTTTGAGAAAAAAGAACACATATTTTGATAATTTATGGTGCAAAAAATTGCACCCTACTCACTCTTGAAATATGTTATTTAGAATATTTTGTTCTTTAAAATCCATAAATTCATATTATCATAAATCTTATCTACTTAACACAAAATCCGAAAGTTAATTTAAAATCAAGTTTATATTTATGCTA
>CADBTL010000056.1 GCA_902797575.1 uncultured bacterium | reverse complement strand
GTACAACACCTTGTAATACATTCTTCTTTTCTTTTTTCTTTGTAGTTTTTGGTCTTGCCATTTTTTTATTCCTTTATGCTTTACTATTTATTTTCTGTTTAATGTTAAATCTAAAATTATTGTTTAACTCTACATATAATTTTATTTTTTCTTTCCTGCTATTGCAGTTTTTTTACCACGACGAGTTCTTGCGTTGGTTTTTGTTCTTTGACCTCTGCAAGGAAGTCCTCTTTTGTGTCTCATACCTCTGTATGAGTTAATTTCTTGAAGACGTTTAATGTTCATTGTAACTTCACGTCTCAAGTCACCTTCGATATTGTACTCAGATAATGCATTTCTTAATTCTTTGATATCTGATTCTGTTAAATCGTCCGTTCTTAAATCAGGAGATATTCCTGTTACTTCAAGAATTTTCTTTGCCCTTGCAGGTCCTATACCATAGATATAGGTAAGAGCGATTTCTAATCTTTTGTTACGAGGTAAGTCAACCCCTACTAATCTTGCCATTTTACATTTCCTTCTTTTATTTTTACTACTTATATTTTTTACGCTTTTCCTAAATTGTTGTTTCACACTTTGCTGTCATTCGTTCAATTTTTATTGACGTAAAAATATCACTCATTCGCTCTGTGCTACTTAGAGTTTCGCTAACGCTCACTCTGCACAAAATTTAGCCTTGTCTCTGTTTATGCTTTGGATTTTCGCAAATTACAGCTACTCTGCCTTTTCTTTTGATAACCTTGCACTTATCGCACATTGGTTTTACTGATGATCTTGTTTTCATAATTTTTTCCTTTTTGTTATTTATAATCTACTAGTTACTATTTAAGTCTAAAAGTTATTCTGCCTTTGCTCAAGTCATAAGGAGTCATTTCAACTTTTACCCTGTCCCCTGGAAGAATTCTTATAAAGTTCTTCCGAATTTTTCCGGAAATATGAGCTAAAATCTCATGCCCATTTTCAAGTTCGACTCTAAACATTGCATTTGGCATGGATTCCAATATCTTTCCTTCAATTTCTATTACGTCTTTTGCCATTTTTAACCTCTATCTCGGCTTTTAACAAACGACATTATCTGTCATTATAATATATAATATTTGCTAAAAATCTTAATGCAAGCATAATTATTGGAATAGAACAATTTGGTAAATATTTGTAACATGAATGTTTTTATAATCAAAGGATGTAATCAAGTTTTTCTTTGTGTTTTTATTTTCAGTTCTATAATTAATAGAATTAATTAATTGCTCATATTATATTTTGTTTTATAAGTTTTTTAATATTAAAAACACAATCACAGATATATAAAATAATTTTTGGGTTAATTTGTACCGATATTATTTTTGTGTATAATACTGGTATGGGGATAAGAAGAGCTATAGTATTATTTTTAGTATATATCTTTTTTATGGTACCTAGTTTTGGAATTAAAATCGGGCTACAAACACGTGTTGGCAAATCTTATATTGGTGCATCAACAAAAGCTCAAATTATTGACGGAAAAACAAATAAACTTATATACGAAATGGAAAAAATGAAAGGATATGAGCTTAAACCTTACAGGGGGGTAATTGCAATAAAAATTGACGGACAATACAGAAAAATTAAGTCTGATACAATTATTGTGAAACCGGAAGAAAATGGTTTTGTCAGTGTTAAAAGAAAATGGTATCGCGGTAATTTTAAGATTATAAATGATAATAATGCTCTTACAGTTATGAATGATCTTCCGCTCGAATTATATATAAGAGGTGTGGTGCCATCTGAGATGCCTTCATCTTGGGAACACGAAGCTCATAAGGCACAAGCTATAGCAGCAAGGAGTTATGCACTTGCAAATATGGGTAAAAGGCACAAGCATGGTTACGATTTAAAAGATACTCCAGAAGATCAAGCTTACGGTGGTGCTTCAGCAGAAACGGTTCAAACAAATAATGCAGTAACTGAAACGGAGAATATTGTAATCGTTTATCAGGGTAGGATTGTTCCTGCCTATTATTCTGCTTCTGCTGGCGGGCAAACTAAAAATGCAAGTCAAGTTTGGACACAGGATTTACCATATATAAAATCGGTACCGTCGTTTGATGAAGGAATTAAAAAGAACGGTCACGGTGTCGGTATGAGTCAACACGGAGCAAATAACCTTGCAAAAAGAGGTTATAATGCTTATCAGATATTAAAATATTTTTATGCAAATACAAAATTTGCAAGATTGAAGAGTTAGATATGAAAACAGCACAAGTTTGGGAAGATAAAATAATTATAAAAAATACGAAAGATGAAAGACTTAACGGAAGAAAGGGTGCGATTGTGAGACCATTAGGGTGTGGTCTATGCGGTTCTGATATTGTAAAGTTTAGAGAAAAAATTGTGCATAACGGTGCGGTATTAGGTCATGAAATTGTTGCAGTGATTGATGAAATTGAATCTGAAACAAGTTTTAAAAAAGGTGACAGAATAGTTACATCTCACCATATACCATGTGGGAATTGTGTATACTGTAAGCATGGAAATGTTTCTATGTGTGAGCATTTTAAATCTACAAATATTTTTCCGGGGGGATTTAGTGAGAAAGTTTATGTTTCAGAAGAACACTTAAAAAATGTTGCTCATCTCGTACCTGACAATATTACCAATGAAGAGATATCCTTTTACGAGCCACTGGGTTGTTGCATAAGAGCAATAAAAAGATGTAGCTTAATGTCCGGTGATAATATTTTGGTTATTGGTTTGGGTTCAATAGGACTTCTTATGGGAGAAGGCATAAAAGCATTCGGATATAAAGTATATGGGTGTGACTTAATTGAAGAACGAATTAATTTAGGTAACAAATTAGGAATTGAATCGTATTATTCCGGAAATTTAGAAAGTTTTAATGAATTAATTCAGTCAAAGAGTGGCGGAATTGATGCTGTATTTATGACATCAGGTGCTGATAAAGCATTGGAAGTTGCACTTAAAGTTGTTAGAAAAGGTGGAAAAATTCTTGTCTTTTCAAGCACACCAAAAAGTACCGGATATCCAAATAACGAGATTTACTATAAAGAATTAACCGTAATGGGAAGCTATTCGCCGTCTCCAAAAGATTTACAAGATTCTTTTGACTTGATAACTTCAAAAAAGGTTAATGTTTCAGGATTAACAACTGTTTATTCTTTGGATAATATTCAACAAGCATTTGATGATACCATAACGAACAAAATTTTGAAAGCGTACATTAAAATATCGTGATTAAGTAAAGATTTGAATTAGTATAATTTGTCTGATATAATTCTTGTACAATAACACGTAAAAAGTTGTCATAATATATTCGGAATAGTTTATGGATACAATTACAAACAAAACTTTAGAAAAATTAAAATATGAGCTTGTAAGAGATGGAATAGTTACGTATGAAACGTTAGAAAAAGCGGAAGAACTTGCTAATATTCAGAAGATAAATATAGGGCAAGCACTTATAAATTCCGGAATACTGGGAGAAGATACTCTTTTAAAATTTTTAGAATCAAAATTGCATATTCCTTATGTAAACTTAGAGGATTATACTCCTGATCCAAAGTGTTTCAAATTTATCTCATTTCCTGATGCAAGAAGATACAAAATTATTCCGCTGTTTAAAATAGAAGATGTTTTAACAGTTGCAATGTCTGATCCTTTAGATTTATTTGCGATAGATAAAATTATTGAAACTGCAGAATGTTCGATTGAGCCTGTTATTTCTTCTGAAAATTCTATAATGAAAAAAATAGATGAATATTACAAAGTTGCTGATACGGTCGATAATATTACGGTTTCAGCAGAAGATGCCGCTACTTTTGATTGGACTGAAGAACTTCATAAAGAAGAAGCAGGTGAGGAACATATTCAACATGTTATAAGAGCAATATTAAAACAGGCAATAATTGAAGATGTTCATGAATTGAATTTTGAACAAATTGAAGAAGGTCTAAAAGTTGTATTCAAGATGAATAATGAAATAACAGATAAGGGGACTATTCCTGCAATTCTTAATTCTGCGTTTGTATCAAAACTAAAAACTTTATCGAGCTTAGATGCATCAGTATGCGAGATTCCTCAGCTTGGGAAATTGTGTTTTAAAGTTGATAATACAATGTTAATTGCTTCTGTATCTTCTTTTCCTACAATTATGGGCGAACGAATCTCTCTTAAAATATATAAACCGCCACAAAAATTGTCAAACATTATATCTGATGAAAAAGCAAGAAGTGTTATTTCTCATGCACTACAAACTCCAGGCATAGTTTTGGTTTGTGGTTCTCCTTTAAGTGGCAAAACTCATATTATATATTCTTTGCTTATGGAAGTTGCTAAAGAAAACAAGAATATTATGACAATAGAATCTATTGCAAAATATGAACTTAAGGGTGTTAATCAGTGTGAGTTGAATGAAAATATCGGATTTAACATGGATAAGGCTTTGAGGTTTGTGGAATTTCAATCTCCTGATGTGATTTATTTAGAAGGTATTAAGACTAGAGATGCATTTGAATTCTTATCTGAGCTTTTCTATAATGATAAAATTGTTTTAACAGAGTTTATGGCAAATAATATGACAGATTTACGACAAAAATTAGCATTTGAAGATTTTCAGTCGTTTAAATCTTTAATATCTTGCTTAATATTTATTCATTCAAAAGACAGTATTGAAGTTTTTGATAAATCAACTTTACAAAAGTATTTGGCATAAATTTTTGTAATATTGGATTAGTGGAGATAACTTGTTATTCAGTTTTACTTATTCCATTTGGAATGAACTTTAAATTTTTAATTACTAAATAATTTTCAGGAAGTGTTGTTTTGACATCTTCAAGTACAAAATAAGTAGAGCCTGAGCCTGACATTATTGCATTAGGTATTTGAGATTTGATAAATTGTAATTCCCTATAATCATCGAAGACGGCATATTCTAAATCATTGTATAAAAAACTTTCAATTGGTAGCTTATTATGAAGAGCATTAACCATTTTTTCTGTATAGTTATATTTAGGTTTAAATGTTTTTTGGGCATATTTTGTATAAGCTTCTTTTGCTGAAATTCCTAGGTTTTTAGGTTTAATTAAAGTTACCGGCATGGATATAAACGGAAGTTTTTGAATTTTTTCTCCTCTGGAAGTCGCAAGTAAACATCCGCCTTCAAGACATACATTAAGATCAGAGCCAAGTTTTGCACATAATTTGTGCAGTTTTTCTAGCGAGAGTATATTTTCAAATATTGTATTTAGTCCATATAGAGTTCCTGCTGCATCCGTGCTTCCGCCTGCAAGACCTGCTGAAATAGGAATATTTTTTTCTATATAAATATCAGTACTATATCCATCAAGATTAGCGGTTTCAAAAAATAAATTTGCAGCTTTATATACAAGATTTGAACTGTCATACGGAATGTTATTACTATTTCCACTTAAACTAATGCTATTCTTGTCCGCTTTCTGTATAGATATTGTTAATACATCGTACAAATCGATAAGCTGCATGATGCTATTAATGTTGTGAAAACCGTCTTCTCTTTTGTTTACAATTTCAAGTGTTAAATTAAGTTTTGCTGGACATTTTATTTTAATATTTTTCATATGCTTATTTTAACATAGATTATTTCAAAAGATTAAAAAAAAATAAACTTTGTCCGCTTATCTGATTTGATATCGTATAATTATCATATATAATGATAATTATGGGGGCAAATATGGAAAATCCGTTCAAAAAAACTATTAAAGATGATGACAAAAAAGAACAAGAAACATTAACAGAAGAAAATGATATTTCAGAAGAAAATGTACCAAAAGAAGAGAAGGAATCTGAAAATTTAGAAGAAGATTCCGTTGAAGACTCAAACTCTGTTGATGAAACTGAACAAAATCCGTTGCAAGAGAAGTATGATACATTAAATAATCAATATATCAGACTTGCAGCTGACTTTGATAACTATAGAAAGCGTACTGAACAAGAACGCGAAGCTCTTCTTAAATATGGAGCAGAAAATACTTTAAAGAAGATGCTTGAGGTTCTTGATAATTTTGAAAGAGGATTAAAGGCAATAGAGACAGTTGAAGATTGTGAAAAAGTAAAAGAGTGCTACAATCTTGCTTATAAAAACTTTACAGATGTTCTTGCAAAAGCCGGATTAGAGACTATCAAAGCTGAGGGAGAAGTTTTTGACCCTAACTTCCATGAAGCTGTTATGCAAACTCCTACTAAGGAAACTCCGGAAAATACAATTATTGCAGAATTGCAAAAAGGATATAAATTAGGTGACAAAGTTCTTCGTCCGACATTGGTAAATGTTGCAACAGAGGGATAGTAATTTTTATATCAATTAATAGGCTGCCAGATAAAGGGAAAATGAATAGCAATGAGTGATTATTATGAGATATTAGGTGTAGATAGAAACGCTACAAAAGATGAGATAAAAAGCGCATTTAGAAAAATGGCGCGTAAATGGCATCCGGACGTAAATAAAGCTCCTGATGCAGAAGCAAAATTCAAAGAGCTTGGAAAAGCATATGAAACGCTTATAGATGATGATAAACGTGCGACATATGACAGATTCGGTGAAGATGGTTTGCGTGATGCCGGATTTAATACACAAGGTCCTTTTGCCGGTGGCTTTGGTGATTTAGAAGAAGTCTTTAATACGTTTTTTGGTGGCGGAGGATTTGGATTTGGCGGAAGCTCAAGGCGTGATCCGAATGCTCCGCAAAGAGGAGATGATTTAAGATTAGATATAACTCTTGATTTTGAAGAAGCCGTTTTTGGACTAACCAAGGAAGTTAAAATAGATCACTTGGAACAATGTCCGACTTGTAAAGGAACCGGAGCAAAAGAAGGAGCCAAGCCACAACCTTGTAAACATTGCGGTGGGCGTGGAAGCATTCAACAGACAACAAGAACCGTATTAGGTCACTTTACTCAAATTGTTACTTGTCCTCATTGTCACGGTAAAGGAACTGTAATCTCAAACCCTTGCCCAGATTGTCACGGAGAAGGCAGAAAAGAAGTCGAAAAAAAAGTTGAACTCAAGATTCCTGCAGGTGTAGATAACGGTTCAAAGATGAGATTGTCACATGAAGGTGATGCAGGTATAAATGGTGGTGTTGCAGGAGATTTGTATATAGTTATACACGTCAATCCTTCGTCATACTATCAAAGAGACGGAATTAACGTAATTACAAAACTGGAATTAACACCTGCTCAGGCAGTTTTAGGTGATAATATAAAAATAAAAACTTTAGACGGTGAAAAAGACGTATCAATTCCAGCTGGTATTCAACACGGTGAATTTGTAAAGGTTCGAGGTGCAGGAATTCCTAATCTTTCAAGACCGGAGCAGAGAGGAGATCATATAGTAGTTATTTCAATAAAAATTCCTACACACATTTCAAATGATGAAAAAGTTTTATACAGTAAGTTATATGAAATCCAAACAGGAAGAGCAAAATCTAAACTTTCTGCGGGAGAAAAGATAAAAGGGATGTTTAAATAACAAAGTGTTCAGATATATTTAAAACAGTTACTTATTGCATTCTTCTGTTGATTTTTTAATTTTTAGGACTTTGTTATCTATATCTATGTCCACTTTATCTAATATAGGATTAATGCCCATAATCTCGAGTATGCTTCTTGGTATGATTATGCCCCAGCTAGTCCCAATTTGGGTTAATTTTTTAGCCATAAAACCTCTTGTTATAATATGATTATAATGTAATTATAACAACAAGCTTGACAAATCTATTATAATTACATTAATATTATATTATAATAACAGGTAAAAATGTTTGATATTTATAGAATAGAAGAAAATACAATTGAACTAAATAGAGCAGTAAATTCATTCCAAAAAACATTGGAAAATTTTGAGCAAGAAATCAACGATGATTGTAGTATATTTAAGAAAAGTTCAACATATTCATATTTAAATTCGTATAGTTTAACATTTTCTTTATTGTTAAATTATATGAGAACAATAGTACAAGAATATAATGAACAAATAGAAGTATATTATCAAAATGAAAATTAAGACTGTAAGAATGAGCTGTATTGTTCTTGCATTTGAGCAACAAGCATATCCATAGATTTAAACTTAGCTTCAAGCATTTCTTTGTATCTTGTAACTTCTTTATTTGCTTTTGTAATTTTGTCGTTAATAGTTGATATTTGATTGTTGTAAGATGCATTTTGTGAGTCAAAGTAACCGCTTACACCTGCAAGAGCATTTTCTAATACTTCTTCTACTTTTGATAGTACCCCGCCACGAACGAGTGATGTTGTTCCGTTAACTGTATCCCAATCTCCGACGACTAATGTTCTTACAGCAGCTTCATCTTTGGCAAATTGAGTATAGAATGTATCTCTATCAAAATTTAACATAATTATATCTGCAGCATTTGTGGAAATATTACTTGCAGAAGCATTGCTTACACTTATGCCAATGCTTGCAAAATTTCTTAAAGAAGAGCCGCCAATAGCACTTGTCATATATCGTTTTATTTGGTCTCTGATAAGTTTTAATGTAGTTTGATCTTCGAGTGTACCGCCTTTTGCAATAGCTTTATCAACGTTTGTCATAAGTTCGTTATATGAATCAACAACATCTTCAACAGCATCCGCTAAGGTTTCTTTATCTCGTTCAATGCTAAGTGTAAGAGTTTCGCCTTCTGTTGCTTCTTTCAGATTTAGCGTAACACCTTCTATTCTGGATACATCACTTTCTACGGTGTTAGAACTTGATGTGTAAGTTGTTCCGTTGATTGTAAATACTGCGTTGCTGCCAAGCTCTTGTGTTTTTGTATTCATGTTTGTAGTATCAACGACTCTATGTCCGTTGACTGTTTTGTATGTAGAATTTGTTAAGCCTAGAACGTCAGTTATGTTAGAAGCGTTTGTAGTGGGATTAGTACCCTGATTACTTTCGCCGCCGGCTTCTACGTTAACAAGCATAGCTCCGCAGCTTTTAGCTTTTATAACAAGGGTACCTGCAACGTTATCCCAGTATGCGGTTGCATTTGTAGTATCTGATACAGAGTTAATTTGAGAGATTAAATCATTTATTGTTGTATTTTCATCGACAGTAATTTCTTGATCGCCTATAGTAAATGTACCTGTTGTGACAGTTCCGTTTCTAAATACACCTGCTGTCGTAACTTTTGTAGCACCATTAACTTGATATAACTCTCTTGCGCTTGTAACAGTTCCGTCTTCTTGAGCCATAATACCTGTAACAGATGAGAAGTTTGATGTATCTGTTGATGCACCGGTGGTAACGGTTCCTGTTGCAGATTTCATAACCAGATATCCGTTTTCTATGCTCAAGTTTACATCAGATAATTTCTGATTAATTTTATTTTGCAGAGTTGCAAAAGTATCACCGGATTCTATTGTTACGTTTGCTCTTTGACCGTTTTTGTATACGGAAAGAGTTCCGTTTGAGATATTAAGCGTGCTAAGCGCAGTGTTATTGTTAGCCCAATTTGCAGCAGAAACGTTTTTCTCTTCAGACGTTACGGATTTAATTTCTTCACTGCTTGATACAAATCCGCCTATATCCTGATTAAATTGGAAAAGTGATGACATAACGTTACCGGAAGTAGAATTACTTACTAAAGGAGTATCATTGTTTTCGTTATCTGCGTTTGTTATTGATAGAGTACTATACCCGCTGTGAATAGTAATTTTACCTGCTGTAAGTTCTGCTTCAAGTCCCATAGCGCGGAATTTATTCAGAACGGAGCTTATTGTTTCATCTTTTGATAAGTTAACATAATTATTTTCACCGTCTATAACGACTTTTAACTTACCGGTTAAACCGTTAATAAATGTGTTGTTTGTATCTGCAGTATTGTTACCTTTTTGAATTTTTGTTATTTCAGACAGTTTAGTATTTTCAGTAACTTCTTCATCAACGTCAGAAACTGTTACAACTTT
Organism: uncultured bacterium; assembly: GCA_902797575.1. Classification (GTDB taxonomy): domain Bacteria; phylum Cyanobacteriota; class Vampirovibrionia; order Gastranaerophilales; family Gastranaerophilaceae; genus CAG-196. Next base: position 606 of record CADBTL010000056.1, on the reverse strand, counting down.
TTGAGCGCCGCTTTCAAACGATTTTGTAATAATCCAGTCTTCGTTATTTATACCGATTATATCAAGTATATTTGATGCTTGATTTGTACCGGTGTAGTTCATCAGCCTTGTATCGCCTTCGCCTCTTATAATTATTTGTCCTTTGTCGTTAATAACAGAGTCAAAACCGAACATTGTAAGTTCATCGAGGAATGTTCCGACTGTATCTGTAGAGTTTATAAACACATGAGTTTGAATACCGTCACGCAAAACGGTAATTAAACCTTCTTGGAATTCGCCTTCTCTTGTTTCTTCTGCTTCTTTAATATTTGAGATAACGGTATCTCTTGTAATTCCTCCGATTACAGCACTTGGTTTTTCAAGGTGGTTAGAGTCATATATTCTGTTAAAATCCCATTGAGCGAAAAGCACATCAACAATATTTGAGTTTTGTACTTGACCAAGAGCCGATGTTGCCATAAATGAATTGCTGTGACCAGCCATAGACAGAGAACCGTCTTCTTCAATTTCTGCAATCAAACCGTAGTTTGCGACTTCTGCCATAAAGTCATTAACCGTAGTGTCTTCTGTAATTTCGTGAGTTGTTCTTATACCGTCTTGATAAAT
>CADBTL010000055.1 GCA_902797575.1 uncultured bacterium | reverse complement strand
GCGGAAAAAGTCGAAAGGGGTAAATGAATTATGACAGAGCTACGTTAAGCTACTCCGCCTATAGAAAAACAATTTTTCGAACTTTTTCAAACACGACCTAAAGTGTGTGAAATGCGGGTAGTGTGCGGGATAGCAGACTACCCGCATTGAAACCGTTCTATGGAGATTGCGAGAAAAATTTTAATTTTTCCGCAAGCTCAAGTGGGTAATTTTTTTATTTACGGTAATTTTTTTGATGATATTTTTGCTGATGAAATCTGCGGAAAAATTGGCTTTCTAAGCAAATTTTACTCAAAATTTTAAGTTTTAAGTTTTTCGTGATACAATGTCATGGTATTTTATTTAAAAACCGTTCAACTTACGGAAGTCATTAATGTCATTAGATTTTGAATTAATACATGAAGATATAGAACCCAAAGGTGCGATTTTACTGTTTCATGGGCTTACGGGCAGTCCTTTTGAACTAAAAAAATACGGACAATTTTTGTTTAATAACGGATATGATATCTACGCTGATTGTATCCCCGGACATGGCGATAATTTTAATGAGATTTATACTGTAACATACCAAGATTGGCTTGAGTTCGCATATAAAAAATTCAGAACGTTAAAATCAAAATATGATAAAGTATTTGTATCCGGCTTATGCCTGGGTGCAGTACTAGCGCTTGCGGTCGGAGAAAAATTCAAAGAAGAAGTAAGCGGAATAGTAGCACTTTCCACAACTTTATTTTTAGATGGCTGGCGCCTTCCGTGGTATAAATGTTTAATTCCTGTAGGAATCTCCACAATAATCAGATACTATTACAATTATCCTGAGTGCGAACCGCATGGAATCAAGAATGAAAAAACAAGAAAAGTAATAAAAAAACTGATATTTAAAAGTGATGTAAGCATGACAGCATTTCCTATGACAGGTTTTTATGAACTTCTTAAGTTGTCATCGTACGTTCGCAATAACTTAGAAAGCTTTAATATTCCGATTTTGCTTATTCATTCCGAAGAAGATGATTTGACCAGTGTAAAATCTGCAAATGTAGTATATAACAACATTTTATCAGAAGATAAAGAATTAATTATTCTAAAAGACAGTTATCATATGGTTTTATATGATAACGAAAAAGAATTTGTATTTAATAAAGCATTACAATTTATTGACTCGCATAATGCAAAAATCGAAAATGCTGAGAATTTAATTTGTGCATAATTTTATGCTTGTTCATCCAAAACAGGCTTAATATCGAGTTTAGAGAGTTCTCGAGTTGCCTTTGCAAATTCTATAGAGCCTGGTGGAGTTGTGACGCTTAGCGATGCTACAAACCCTGCTGAAAGACCGGTTACAACTCCTGCTACAGCACCTAATATTTTTTTGGTAACTGACGTTGATTTTTTAAGTATCATAAGCGGAATGCCTGCACCTATGATTCCGCTTGCGGCAATAATACCTCTTGCAATATTTCTTCTTTTTCTAATCGAGCTTTCTGAAGAATTAGCATCAACGTAAGCTTGAATTTTTGGTGCGCTATCGAGTATTTGCGTATAAGATGATTCAAATTTATCTACTTCATCAGCCGGAATCGATAATTTACCGGCTTTATGCCCTTCTGAGTCAACGACATTATACATAACCCTTCCATTGGGCAAATCACACACACGAATAACATTTCCGTAAGAACTCGGTCTCAAATTTACTGATAATTCACTAACCATAGAATCACCTTCACACACCTATATTATATATGTAATTTTTCAAAAATTCAAGATTTCTTATAAAAAAAATCGATTTTTATATAGATTATTTTTATATCATTAGGAATTTTTGATATTAACTCTCCAATAATACTCAATCAAATAACTTATGGCATCAAACGGATGTTCAAGAAATTTGGCTTCTCTGTTTGATTTTATTTGCGTGTGAGTCGGAACATCTACAATGCTTGTTCCTTCTTTAAAAGACAAGTTATAAATATTGTATAGAATCCATTTGCATTTTCGTGAGTCAATGAACACATGCCTTTCTCCTTTGGAGTTTTTAACTCTTGCATTAAAAGCGGCAATGCGGTTTAATATAGGCGGGTTGTAATTTCTGAGTTTAAATTTTATATTTTTGTACCCGTGTGAGACGAGTGCATTTTTTATAATCGCATAATTTGTATATTCGCTTTGAGTACTTCTGTTATCTCCTGATGCGTCTCCGTTTATGATTATATCAGCCTTATGGTTGGGGTATCTTCGTATAAATTCTTCAATGCACTGTTGCGTAGAAGTATTTTCAATAACAATTTCGTCAAAAAAGTATGCATCTTCTTTGTCGATGTGTGCAACTGCCCAGCACATAGGGTCTACGTTAAAATCACAAGTCAAATGTAACGGCAGATTTTGATTGTATTTTAGATTCAATTTATTTTCTTCGCTAAATCCTTTGACAACAAGACCTGAGGAATAATCGCCGAATTCACCGAGAACATTAATCCTGTAGTATTCTTCATCAAAACTTTCTTTCAAGGATTGAATAAAATGCGGGGGCAAATATATATTATTTGTAGTAGGAGCTATAATAAGCCGATAGTTTTCTTTTGAGTGTTCAACGAATCTTTGCCAAATCCATCCTTTTTCACTTTGCGGATTTGTATGCCCGAAAAGACGGTATCTGAAGTCTACCCAATTTTTACCCCGATAAGTGTTTCTAAGTCTTCCAAGCAGCTGCTTAAAAGATGCATCAGTTATTTGTGAAGCTTCTTCTATTTCTGCCCAGTGAAGATTTAAAGATTTAAATTTTTCAGGATCTTCTAAAGAAGTAAACAATATTTCAGAACCGTTTGCAAATTTTATCAGCTTATCTATTTTATTGTATGTATAATCTTTTTCCTGAATAAAACCGAAGGAATCAAGGTGGTCTAAGTATGCAGCAAGCGTGGTTTTTCTGACCAGTTCATATTCTTTGGCACCTACAAGACCTTTACATCCGGGGTATTTCATGGCAAGTAGTATTCCTAAAAGTGAACCGCACCAAGTTTTGCCGCTACCGTATCCGCCCTGATAAATAGCTACATCGAGTGCATTATTGTGCGGAATCTCTAAAAATTCTTTTTGTTTATCTAATAATTTGTAAATCAATTTATCCTCCTTTATTTTAAAAAAGCGGAGCATGAATATTCATGCTCCGCTTCTTGGGTTACCACTTGCAAAACAGTTTTTGGAAAGTATCAACTGAATTTTTCATAAAAAATCTTTTCATGCCGTAAACTCCGCTGCATTCCAAAAGCGCATTAAATATTTCTGTAGAGAATTTTCTGTCATTATCCACATATTCGTGGTGTTCGCACAAAACATCGTGAATAAGTGCAGGAATAAGAAATCTGTTGTCTGTATTAGGGCCGATTATTCGCCAGAAAAAGCGAGGAATCGAAGCACCGTCGTAGCAATATCCTTTTGGAATTTTAAACTCATACGTTTTATTTTTAATTTTGTCTGTGAGATTCACTTTCAATTCTTTTTTGCAAATAAACGGATATTTTTCTACTGATTTTTTCTCATCATAAGACATTGATGGAATATAGTATCTAATGCTGACAGACGGAATTATATCAAAACATATTTTAACTTTTTTGTTTGAATACCAACAAAACATTTTATACTCCTTTCAATTTGTTGCGGTGAGGGGTGAAATAACCTCCCCTCGGGGAGGTCGTTATTGTACTTGAGAGCTGCGCTCGAGAGTTACAATAACGGGAGAGGGTTTTACTACATTTTTTATTCAAACATTTTTACCCTCTCCCACAGCTGTAAAACTCACATACGTTCGTTAACATCTGTGACCTCTCCAAGGAGAGGTGATTCACTGTAACCTCCCCTCGGGGAGGTCGCTTTCCGTGTGTGAACGAATGTGAACACGTACGGAAGCTGGAGAGGGTAGGGGTAAATGGGTAGGGGTAAATGGGTAGGGGAAGTAGCCGCCTATCTATCTGCGGGAGAGGAAACCACTCTCCGCCCCAGATGGGGAGGACAGCATATGTGTTTGAGCGGATGCGAAAACTACATATGCAGGCGGGGTAGAGATGAAATGCATAGGTAAACAATCCCCATCCTGAATCTCAAATATTCAAGCTTCGCTTTCATATAGAGATTCTATTCCTT
>CADBTL010000054.1 GCA_902797575.1 uncultured bacterium | reverse complement strand
TGGCTTCTTCCCCGATTGGGGAAGGAATAGAATCTCTATATGAAAGCGAAGCTTGAATATTTGAGATTCTGGATGGGGATTGTTATTAACTATTAACCCCTTTACCCATACCCCTTTTACAACAGCCGGAGTAGCTTACTTAAACTCCGTCATACTTCATTTACCCCTATGTAGTTTTCGCGTCCGCTCAAACACATATGCTGTCCTCCCCATTTGGGGCGGAGAGTTGATTTTCTTCCCCTATTGGGGAAGGAATAGAATCTCTATATGAAAGCGTAGCTTGAATATTTGAGATTCAGGATGGGGATTGTTATTAACTATTAACTCATTTACCCCTACACCTTTTACACTAACCGGAGTAGCTTAGTAAGGCTTCGTCATACTTCATTTACCCCTATGTAGTTTTCGCTTCCGCTCAAACACATATGCTGTCCTCCCCGTCTGGGGCGGAGGGATTGACTTCTTCCCCTATTGGTAGAGGTAGAACCTACTTCTCCTACTCATTTACCCCTTTCGACTTTTTCTGCACACTCTATACGTAAAATTTGACTTTAATTTCTGTCTATACAATAATTAAAATAAATTTAAGGTACCATTATGAACACGTTAGTCGAAAAAATAAATACCCTTAAGAGAGAAAAAAATGCCGTTATTCTTGCGCATTGCTATCAAAATGTTGAAATAGATGAAGTCGCTGATTTTGTCGGTGATTCATTATACTTGAGCAAAATGGCAAAGGAAACCGATGCTGACATAATTGTTTTTGCAGGTGTTTCGTTTATGGCAGAAACAGCTAAGCTGCTTTCACCCAACAAAAAAGTTTTACTTCCGCGTCTTGAAGCAGGCTGTTTTATGGCTAACATGATTAACGTTGATTCACTGCGACAGTTTAAAGCAATACATCCTAACGTTCCGGTAGTTTGCTATGTAAACTCAACCGCTGCAGTTAAAGCTGAATGTGATGTTTGCTGCACAAGTTCAAACGCTTATGATGTTGTATCAAATTTAGGTGCAGATGAGGTGCTTTTTGTTCCTGATACATACCTAGGTAAATGGGTTGAATCAAAATTGAACGGCAAGGTTAAAGTGACAACCTATAACGGGTTCTGCCCGACTCACTTAAGACTTAGAGCAGAAGATGTTGAAGCAGCAAGGCAGGCTTATCCGAACTCAAAAATCCTTGCCCATCCTGAATGCCATCAAACTGTTTCCGCTTTAGCTGATTTTGTCGGAAGCACAAAAGAAATTATGCAATATGTTAAAAATTCAAATGACATAGAGTTTACAATTGCTACAGAAAAAGGTGTTCTTGACAGACTGCAAAGAGATTACAAGGATAAAACTTTCCATTTGTTAAAAGATACTCTTGTGTGCACAAATATGAAGTGGAATACTCTGGATGACATTTATAACGCTTTAATTAATGAAGAACACGAGATAGTTTTAGACGAAGCCATATCTCAAAAAGCAATGGCTTGCATTAACAAGATGTTCGAAGTTACAAGCGTAGCATGCAAATAGGCAGGCAAGTATGAAGAGATTTGCATTATGTTTTTTAATAACGATTTTATTTGCCAATTCGGTATTTGCTGATGTATCCGTTTATTCAGAAAATAACAAATTCGGTTTAAAAGACGGTAATAATAACATAACTAAACCAATTTACAAAAAATTAATTCGACTCGGAGAATCGGCATGGATAATTCAAGACGGAACTAAATTCGGACTGATTGATGATTCCGGTAACATTATTGTAAAACCGATTTATAACAAAGCAGAGCGAGTTTTAGGGAAATTGGTTAAATTTTCCAAAGGAAGTAAATGCGGTGTGTTTGATGAATACGGAAACATTATTCTGCCGGTTGAATATTCATCAATCGACCTTTTATACGGCGGCATGTTCGTTACATCTAAAAACTACAAATTCGGAATAACCGACTTAAAAGGAAACGTTATTTTAGAAAATGTTTTTGATGACATTTATATGCCCGATTTTAACACGCTCGTTATAGTTTATAACGGTAAAATGGTAGAAATCGAGCGCAAAAAACAAACACCAATTGAATTACCGGAAAGTTTACAATTTTTGAAAGATGATTCATCCTTAGTTTCACTTGGCGATATTACGGCAAGCCCGATTGCATCAACAGGTTACTACGGGGTTACTGCAACAGATTATATTCTAAAACTTTTATCATCAATATCACCCGCTTATGAACAAACCATCGATGAATTGATGTTTTCACAAGGCGCTGACACAGTATCAGTACTGGTTAAGTTCTCTTGGCTGCCAAAATTCCCGTTTGTTTACGCTAAAAAATACTACGAAAATATTGCTGCTCCATTTAACGGACCGTTAAGCAAAATAAAAAAGAAGCTTAAAAGTGATATTAAAAATTAAATTTTTGTCTTATAATAAGTGCGAATGGAGATTTACATGAAATTAGAGCTTATATTTTTAGGACCGCCGGCTTGCGGCAAAGGCACACAAACAAACATGCTTGCTGAATATTTGGATTTTCCGCATATCGACACAGGTTCATTATTAAGAACAGAGATTGCAAAGCAATCGAAAGACGGAATTATTGCCAAATCATTTATTGACAAAGGCCAGCTTGTTCCGCCGGAATTAGTCGGAAATATAATTAAAAACAGGCTTACAAAAGAAGACTGCGCAAAAGGATATATCCTTGACGGATATCCGAGAAGTCTTGCACAAGCTGAGCTTTTAGAAAAAATTAACTCAGAAATTGATAAAGAAAAAGCCGTTTTTAAAGCAATATATTTTGATATTGATACACAAATTCTGATTGACAGAATTGTAAACAGGCAGTCCTGTCCTAAGTGCGGAGAAATTTATAACAAAAAATTCAAACCGTCAAAAGTTGAAAACATTTGTGACCATTGTAATGTTGAGCTTAAAACAAGGGCTGATGACAATGAAGAGATTGCAAAAGCACGTTTTGAAACATACTATAGAGAAACAGCTCCGCTAATTGAATTCTATCAAAATAAAAATCTCTTATATAAAATAGATGCAAACGGTTCAATTAACGAGGTTTGGGAACGCTTAATCAAAGTTATAAATGAATAGTCATTTATTATGAGTTTAGAGGGAAAGTTTTAATTTTTCCTGTAAACTCTTATTCAAATGTTTTTATAACTTTCCTTTCCTTTGGAATATAGACAGTCTTTTCAGGCAGTATTTCCATAAATAAACCGCGCTGATATCTTGCCACGTACCACTTGTGGAATTTTATGGCACGATCAATGTCCGTTGTTTTAAATTTCTCATATTTCTTCCCGCCTCTTATGTCATAAAACTTGAACAGTGCAGGTATTTCCTCTCCGGTATCAATATTTAGCATAACAAAATTATAACATTAATTTTAATTATTATACTCTTGTTTTATTTTTGCCTTCTTTTGCACGTTTTTTACGGCGCATCAGGTCAACAAAAGCTTCTAATCTTGTTATATAACCGGCTCTACCTGTTTGTTCATCCATGATAAGAGGCAATATAGGAATGTCGTGCTCACCTCTTATAGTAGGGAAAATGTTTTGAGACATAATCTCCGGCATGCAGGTAAATGGCGAAATATGAATAATTCCGTCTTTGCCTTTTTCATCCGCAAATACAACGTCAGAAATACATTCAAGAGCATCACCGCCAATATCACGCATTAAGTATGGTTTTGCCATCCTTTCTGCTCTCTGCAAGTGTGTTTCTTTATTCTGGAATGCTTTAGGAATAATTGCATCTTTTAAGAAACTGCCGACAGTCAGACTTCTTCTTGTTTGTACTCCCATTCTTCCCAATTCTCTTTCTATGTTTTGGTTCGAAAACTCATCGTTTACAAGGAATATTTCGCCCGTTAAATCGACGTTCAAAACTTCTCTGTTCGGATCAATTTCAGTTTTTTCGATTTCTTTTAAAGCTGCATTGTAAGCTTTGCCAAGCTCACGTGTTGAATCAGCTTTATCAATCATTTTCAATGCTTTTTTGTAATTTTTTTCCGCATCACCGATTCGAATTTCTCTTGCCCTATAATATGACAATGCCTTATCTAAATCGTCTATTGCAAATATTTTTCTTATAGTGATATTAATAGCTCTTAAAATCAGCACAGGATCATTTTTCCCTGAGATTTCTTTAAGAAAACTATACAAACCCTTTATTCCGTCATATAGCGACAGCTCAATATAATTGGCGTTATACCCTAAATCCTTAAGGGTAGTATAAATGTTATTTCCATATTCTCCGAGTCTGCAAATTCCGGGAGAAGTAATCATTGCTACATAGTCAGCTCCGCCTTCAATTGCTTCTATAAAGTTACCTAAAATTAATTTATAAGGCAGACAAATTGCTTCCGGAGAATTTTTTGTTCCGTATGATAAAGTCTTTTTACTTGTATAAGGTGGTACATATGGTTCTACTCCTATTTTTCTAAGAGCAGCAGACCACGCAATTGAAATCGTTCCCATATGCGGAAACGCTACTTTTATTTTTTTATTTTTTTCACGTTTAATAGCCATTTACATTTCCCTCTTTAAATATTATATCAAAAAAATATTGTGGATGAATATGTTTTTTAAATGACTGGGATTATAAAAAGCACACGAATATTAATGAATGAATGTGAAGCTTTTTTAGAGGATGCGGAAAAAGTCGAAAGGGGTAAATGAAGTATAACATAGCTACGTTAAGCTACTCCGCCTATAGAAAAACATGCGGGAGCGGGAGTTGCGTAGCAACTCATTCCCGCAATTTTTCGAACTTGCTTGGTTGTCGGCGAGAAACGAGTTTCGAATTGCTTGCGCAATTCTGT
>CADBTL010000053.1 GCA_902797575.1 uncultured bacterium | reverse complement strand
GGATTGTCGGCAGAGAGTGACAGAATTGCGCAAGCAATTCGAAACTCGTTTCTCGCCGACAACCAAGCAAGTTCGAAAAATTGTTTTTCTATAGGCGGAGTAGCTTAACGTAGCTATGTTATACTTCATTTACCCCTTTCGACTTTTTCCGCATCCTCATTATGTAAATATTTGTAACAAAATTTTCAAAATATTAAAGTTTTAAAAAAATATGCCGATAATAATTTTGTATATAGAATTATTATAGTTAAGTAAAAAAAGAAAGGAGACTAAACTATGGTAACTTTTCATCCGGATCAAGATCCTTATAAAATGAGTCCAGACACAAAAGTGTCAGCCACACGACCTTCTCCTCTAAAACCTCAAGGGGGAGAAAGTGAAGAGGTACGTCTAGGTTTTACATCTAATGCTAATGACCTATATAGATGGCCTGAAGACCAAGAACCTAGTGCACTACCGCCGGGAGGTGGAATACGTGACGGAAAAAATGGCGACATAAAAACTGAGCCGGTAAAGCCAGAACACGGAGTATAGTTTTTATCAAACTAAAACAAAGTCATAAAAAAGCGGATAAATTTAACTTTATCCGCTTTTTATTACTTTTATTTTATGTCTGAGATTGTGTGACTAAATAAAAATTTGCCACTTTTCTATTTGTCACGCAGTCTCATCTTCTAATATTTTATCAACCTTTTTTTCGGCTTTTTGCAGAATTTCTTCAACTTTTGCGCCTTCTATATCGAGTTCCTCTGCTTTTATATATTCAACCTCTTCTATGCCATGAAATTTTTGAGCAAGTGCTTTCACATAACCGAAACCAAATTCATCTGATATGATTTTACCGCCTGATGTAGTTATATAGACCAGTTTTTTAGCATTACATAAACCCTCAACATTCCCATCATCAGAATAACGGAAAACAATCCCATTTACGTTTATTGTCTCTATATAGTTTTTAAGTGATGCAGGAAATGATAAATCCCAATACGGAGCAACAATTATTATCATGTCCGCTTCTGCGTAGTCCTTTGCGTAATGAAAAATAGCATTTTCAAATTCTTTTTCCGCACTAAGTCTTGTTCTTAGTTCTAATAATTCATTATTTAGCGGTCTAATGTCTTCTTCACCAAGATTAACTATTTTCTTTTCAGCCGGAATTCTGTCAAGCAGATACCTTGCAATTCTTTTTGTTCTTGAATCAGGTCTGACAGACGCATCTACATACAATATTTTCATAACATTTTCTCCTTACTTAAGAATCTTATATTAATACGCTGAAAAATATAATTCATTATTCAGATGTCTAATTTGTATTGCTTTTATTATAAAAATTTTATATCATGTGTATTATGCTAATTGATTTTCACACAAATTTTTTACAAAATTCTTTTTGCGATAATGTTAAAAATTATATACAACAAAGATTTAACTTCAAGCAAAAACCGGATTATTTTGTAAAAACAGTTAATGCCGGTAATCCTGCAGACTTTGACGGAGTTACAGTATCTCAAAAAGACTTTGGAACTATTGAAAAAACAGGAGAAAGTGCAAAATTATTTACACTTACAAATAAATACGGTGCCAGTGTTGACTTGTCTACATTTGGCGCAACAATCGTCTCTATAAAAGTTCCCGATAGAAACGGAAAACTTGTTGATGTAGTTCAAGGCTATGATAACGTCACTCCTTATGAAAAATCTCCTGTAGGACACGCCGGAGGAACAATAGGTCCTTGTGCTAATAAAATTGACAACGGCAAATTTACTATTAATAACAAAACTTATAAGCTTGAAACAAATAAAGATAACGGCAAAACACATTGCCACGGCGGCACAGAAGGTTTTGACGTTAAAAATTGGAATTCAAAAATTCTTTCTGACGGTATTGAGTTCAGCTACAGAAAAAAAGACATGGAAAGCGGTTACCCAGGAAATGTCGACGTTAAAGTAACTTATAAATTTGATAATAACAACAAACTGCATATTATATATGATGCAAAAACAGATAAAGATACGCTTATAAATCTTACAAATCACAGTTATTTTAATCTTGACGGATGCGAAAATTCTCAAGAAAACTCAGTACTTAATCATATTGTTGAACTTCCCAACTCTTCAAAAATAACCGAGAACAATGAGTTTGCAATACCTACTGGCAAGTATACAGATATAAAAAACACACCATTTGATTTTTCATTGCCTCATAAAATCGGTGACATGATTAATGATTCATCTGAACAACTTAAAATAGGAACAGGATATGACCAAAATTACTGTGTAGATAATTATGACGGAAAAAGTTTAATAAATATTGCAAAAGTTACTTCTGAAAAAACAGGTATACAATTGGATGTGTCTTCCAATCTTCCAGGATTTCAATTCTATACTGCCAATCACTTGGGTAAAAAGGCACAACCAAACGGGAAAACCGGTTACAGATATGAAAAACGTTCTGCGGTTTGCATTGAACCCCAAATTTATCCAAATGCTATCAATACAGAAGAATTCGCCGAAAAGGGAATTTTAAAAAAAGGCGAAACATACCATAAAGAAATTGTTTATTCTTTTATAAATTAATCAATAATGGAATGATTCTATTAAGAATTTGAATAAAAATAAGGTGCATCAAATGATGCACCCTATTAGCAATTGTTTTATTTACCCAACCCCTATACCAAGCTCATTGGTTTAGGACCTGCGTTTACGATTTCAGCAGGCATGTTCGGATACTTCTTAGAGAAGTTATCATTGAACATTGTAGCTAACTTATTAGCTGCTTCATCGTAAGCTGCTTTATCTGCCCACATTCCTCTTGCATCTAACATTTCATCAGGAACATTAGGACAAGATGTAGGATAATCCACGTTGAATACATCGTGGTGTTTGAATTCGATATTATCGAATGAGCCGTTAAGAGCTGCTGTAACCATTGCACGAGTGTATGAAAGT
>CADBTL010000052.1 GCA_902797575.1 uncultured bacterium | reverse complement strand
TAAGCTTCAAATCGAAGCCGGAAAAGCAAATCCGTCACCTCCGGTTGGTCCTGCTTTAGGTCAACACGGTGTTAACATCATGGATTTTTGTAAGCAATTTAATGCTAAAACAGAATCACAAGCAGGATATATTATTCCTGTTGTTATTGATGTATACGAAGACAGAAGTTTTACTTTTGTTACAAAATCACCTCCGGCACCTGTTCTTATTAAGAAGGCTTTGAACATTCCAAAAGGTTCGGCTGTTCCTAATAAAACAAAAGTTGCTGAAATTACCAGAGCTCAACTTGAAGAAATCGCTAAAATCAAAATGAACGATTTAAATGCGACTACCATGGATGCTGCAGTAAAAATGATTGCAGGTTCATGCAGAGCAATGGGTGTAACTGTTAAGAACGATTAATACAAAATGGAAGGATTAATTAAGGGCAATAGGGCAATAGGGTAATAAGATTATTTAAAAACTTGTTTACTTATTTACTTATTTACTTCTCGAAAATCCGCTAATACCATGAAAGGAAAATTAAAAAATGTCTAAAATAACTAAAAAACAAAAAAAGCTTCAAGAAATGCTCGAAGGTTTTGAACAACCTACAAGTGGAAAAGAAGCATTAACTAAATTACAAGAAATATCTAAAGAAGTTGCAAAATTCAATGAAACAGTTGAATGCCACATGAGATTAGGTATTGATGTAAAACATGCTGAACAACAAATCAGATCAACTGTAGTTCTTCCTGCCGGTTTAGGTAAGGAAGTAAGAGTTTGTGTTATTGCTAAAGGACCAAAGGTTAATGAAGCAAAGGATGCAGGCGCTGATTTTTACGGTACAGAAGATATTATTGATAAAATATCAGGTGGTTGGTTTGAATTTGATACATTAATTGCAACTCCTGACTGTATGGGTATGTTAGGTAAATTAGGTCGTGTTTTGGGTCCAAAAGGTTTGATGCCGAACCCCAAAACAGGAACAGTTACTCTTGACATAGCTAAAGCAGTTAAAGATGCAAAGGCAGGTAAAGTTGAATTCCGTGCTGATAAACAAGGTATGGTTCACTGTCCTATAGGAAAAATACAGTTTGCTAATGATGATTTGGTTAAAAACTATGCAACATTAGTAGACGCTATTTTGAAGGCTAAGCCATCTGCAGCAAAGGGAACATATGTTAAGTCAATTTATTTGACAACAACTATGGGGCCAAGCATAAAGATAGACTCAAAGAACCTTCAAGCAGAAGTGAAAGAAATTGTTGGTTGATATTTACGGCTGGTCTTCGGACCGGCCTTTTTTTTATAAAAAGGATAGCTTTTTAGCTATCCTTTTGGTCTATTACAAAACCATTGCTAATATCATTAAAATCATTGCACCAATCTCCATGGCTGTTGACATATGTTGACTAAATTTTTGTGAATCATATTTATGTGATGATTTTCTGGCTTTTTGTGCACTGTTTAGACGTTTAATACGTGTGTTTGTATCATCAGAAGAGAATTCTGTTCCAAATGTTTCATATTCCATTTGGGTTAAGTCATCACTTAGATTATCGCGTGGAGTAATTGCATCACTTATGTTGCTGTTAAATTCACCGTAATTTGTGTATGGTCTGGTGTAATTCTTTTGCCCGAAAGGCATTCTGAAACGACTGCGGCTTGTGCCTGCTAAATCCATAGAGTTTAGCGTTCTGTCATTATAATATGAGCCGTTATAGTCGTCGTATGAACCTTCTTTTGCAATTGTTTCAGGCATAATTTTTGCTTTTATTCTATCCATACGTTTTGAATAATCATCAACATCATAAATTTTACCGAATAGTTTTTTTTCTATTGTAACTATACGTGTGTGAAAATCTCTTTCTTTATAAGTTTTTTTAAACAATGTCATTTCAATTTCATCTACTAAAGGATAACTTACACTGCTATCTTCTTTAGCATTTTCTTCCGCAAGGAATGTATCTTTAACGGCAGGAATTTCTAATCCGATTACGTCAGCTGAAATATCCCCAGAAAGTTTTTTGATACGTTTATTGATATCACCTGAAGAAGCTTTTCCGTATATAGTTTTTTCTAATCTTGATACGCGGTTTTGATTTGAATCTTTTGAATAATCAAAGCCAAATAAATCGTTTTCTATTTTGGATAAAGTGTCGTTTGTATTTGCATAAATCGGAGCAATGTATCCAAAGCTGATTAGAGTTAAAAATATTATAGTATTTGTAAATATTTTCTTCATAATATCACCATATACACGTAATATACGGTGTTTATTTTGTAATCTCTATTCAACTTGTGAAGTAAAAAATTCTTTTTGAATTTTATCGTTTTTATTTAGTTAAATTATGTATTAAATAATTATCATCAGAAAAATTGATTAACTTAATTAGTTATATATAAATTTTTGCAAAATCTAAATCATTTTTTACAGTTATTTTTATATTTGTATAACTGCCATTTACAATGTAGACAGGTATATTAAGTTCTTCAAGCATTGAACAATCATCTGTATAATTACCGTTGATAAGTTTTTCGTGTGCATTTTTTATTAAATCTGTTTTAAAACCTTGCGGAGTTTGTGTGTTATAGAGTTTTGAACGGTCAATTGTTCGTATTATTTTACCTGAATCATCAACTTCTTTTATTGTATCTGTTGTTTTAGTCATAACTGAAACAGCGTCGTATTTGACAGTTGCATTCATAGTATTTTTAATAATTTCTTTTGTAACGAGAGGTCTTGCACCATCATGTATCATTACATAATTATTTTTTACGTATTTTAGTGCATTATATACAGATTTTTGTCGTGTTGAGCCGCCTTCTATAATTACAATTTTAGAATTTTTTAAAATATTTTTGAATTTATCTTTAATCTGAATATTTGCAGGAATAATAATTTCATCTATTTCATCAAATTCTGAAAATTTAAAAACAGTTTCTTCTATTACAGTTTTATCGTTTATTTTTTCAAGTAATTTATTCTCTTTGCCGTATCTCGTAGATGTTCCGCCGGCAGTTATTATAACTGAAAATTTATTCATTATTTTCTCCGAAATGATTGTATAAATTAAGTTCGTTAAAGGTATTATATGTTTTTCCTGAAATATCTAATAGAATTCCGTTATATGAATATATTTTACCTATAATTGTTACATCTGAAAGTTTAGACAGATATTTTTCAGGTATAGCAGCAACAAGTTTATAGTCTTCTCCTCCAAACAAAACTTGTTCATAATTAACGCAATCCAAATGCGGAATTTTGTCATATACAATTTTTGCAGATACTCTGCTTGCTTCTGCTATTTTGAATAAAGCATCAGCAAGTCCGTCGGAGGTATCCATCATTGCATAAGGTTCTTTAATATTGCTTGCAATTTGATTTGCAAAATCATATTCCAGTTTAGGTTCAAGATGTGTTTTTATAAGTTCTTTATTGCATCCATTGTGTAATAATTCATTTAAACCTGCAGCACTTGAACCATGCATTCCTTTAGTAATAACTACGTATCCTGGTTTTGCATTTTTTCGTGAAGAGATATTTCTTCCTTCTGTTGTTCCGATTGCAGTTATTGAAACCATTATATCTTTTGTTGAACCGGTAATATCACCACCTACTATTTTTGCGCCGCTAAGAGCATTTATCGCACCTTGGTAGAAATCTTTAACGTAAGATTCGTTAAGGTTATTAGGAATTGATAATCCTATTGTAATATATTTAGGAATAGCACCGGATGCCAGAATATCACTAATGTTGACTGTTACTGATTTATATCCTAATTGGAACGGTGTGCACCAATTTCTTTTAAAATGTATATTTTCAACCAAATTATCTTGGGTAACAACTATACCTATATCTTTTAAATATGCACAATCGTCACCTATGTATTCATTACCTATTTGAGCTTGAATAATTTTTAATAAATCAGCTTCTTTCATAATTAAATTATATCAAAACAGTATAATTAAATAAATTTTATACTGATTCAATGAATTGTCCCATTTTTCTGAATTTATTATATCGCTGTATTCTTAATTCTTCTGCGCTCATTTTAGATAAATGTTCTAAAGCTTTTAAAATTGAATTTTTAACTGATTGAGCGGTTTCTGAATGACTTACGTGTGCTCCACCCAAAGGCTCGGGAATTTCTTCATCAATTATTCCAAGTTCTAATAAATCTTTAGATGTAATTTTAAGTGCAGCAGCAGCATCAGCAAATTTGGCTGCATCTCTCCATAGAATTGACGCACAACCTTCCGGAGAAATAACTGTGTAATATGCGTGTTCAAGCATCATAACGGTATTTGATACCGCTAAACCTAATGCACCGCCACTACAGCCTTCTCCTGTAATAATGGAAATAACAGGCACTCTGAGTTTTGACATTTCTCTAAGGTTCATCGCAATTGCTGCACCTTGACCTGTTTCTTCTGCCTTAATTCCGGGATATGCCCCAGGTGTATCAATTAAAGTTATGATAGGTAAGTTAAATTTATTTGCATGACGGAATAATCTTAATGCTTTTCTATATCCTTGCGGTTGTGGCATACCAAAATTATATTCCAAATTTTCTTTTGTACTTTTACCTTTTTGGATACCGATAATCATAATTGGTTTACCGTTAAGTTTAGCTATACCGCCTATTATTGCTCTGTCATCCATACCTTCTCTGTCGCCGTGAAGTTCTATAAAATCTTCACACATTTGATTTACATAATCTAAAAATTTAGGTCTTTCCGGATGTCTTGCAATTTGTAATTTTTGTGAAGGTTTCAATGTTGAATACAACTCCTTTTTCTTGTCTTCCGCTTGTTTTTCAAATGATTCTATTTGTGATTCTAAATCTAATCCTGAATTTTCACTTAATTGTCTTAATTCTTCTATTTTATTTTGAATATCTATAATTGGTTTCTCAAAATCTAATACCGTTGTCATTTATTACCTCTATGCCTCATGCATTTCTAAAATATTTGCCAATGTTCTGCGTAAATTTTTTCTTTTGGAAACAATATCTACTTGACCAAATTTAAGTAAATACTCTGCAGTTTGGAAATCTTCCGGCAGTTTTTGTCTTATTGTTTGTTCAATAACTCTTCTACCGGCAAAACCTATTCTTGCACCTTGTTCAGCAATAATAATATCTCCCAAAGTGCCAAAACTTGCAGTAATTCCGCCAAATGTAGGTTCTGTTAATAAATTAATGTATAGAATACCTGCTTCGTCTAATTTTCCTGCCGCACAAGATGTTTTAGCCATCTGCATCAGACTTAATGCACTTTCCTGCATTCTTGCTCCGCCTGATGATGTTACTGCAAGCATAGGAATCTTAAGTTCTAAAGCTTTTTCCATCATTCGTGTAACTTTTTCACCTACAACACTGCCCATTGATCCGCCCATAAATTCAAAATCCATAACAGCAATTGCAATTTTGTGACCGCAAATTTCAGCAGTCCCAGTTATAACAGCATCATTAAGCCCTGTTTTCGTTTGAGCTTTCTTTAATCTGTCAGCATATGATTCGGAATCAAAAAATTCCAATGGATCAGTAGGCTTTATGTTTGTAAACATTTCTTCAAAAGAATCTTCATCTACAAGCTGTTTAATTCTTTTTCTTGCACTTATTTTGTAATGGTAGTCACAATGAGGACAAACCATCATATTATCTTCCAAATCTGTTTTAAGCAACTGTGTTTCGCAATGAACACATTTTGTCCAAAGTTCAGGTGTATCGTTTTCTACACCTTTTATTTCTTTTGCTCTTCGTTCGATTTGTGCTTCTTTACGTTTTTCAAACCATTCTTGTATACTCATATTATAAAATCAGCGTTGTTGCTGTCCTTTTCTCTAAATTTACTTAATATTGACGGTAAATACTTTACCCATATCCTATGTACTATAACATTTTACATCAAACATATAAAATAAGTTCTATATTTATAAAAAGGTTACAATTTGTCATTTTTCGACTTTTCTCGCAAACTCATATTAATATTTTTGAACTTATTTGCTCGGAATTATATAGCTCCACATAGGTTTACATTCTTCATCAAGTAGACATATATATGTAATTCTGCATTTTTTTTGTTTTTTAGCTTTCATATCACCATAGCCGTATGTTATAGCAGGAATCATTTGTTTCCCTATCTTTTGTTGGTATTCTACAGTATGTTCTTTTTTTACTGTAATATGTACTTTTTCATTGCCTGTTTGTTTTGAATATTGTTCTTCTGCAAACTTCGAAGCTTCTGTTGAAGCTGATGCAGATAACATCCCTATACAAAAAGCAATAAGTAAAAATAATTTTTTCATATAATTATATTAACATATTACTTTATTTAGTCAATTTGAGAACTGTTTATAAATCCAACTTCACATTACTTAATTAATTTTTTATACTGATTTGACTAAAAACCATGTTTTATATAGTATTAAGCTATTACATGTAAAATTAGCTGAAAAGGAAATAGAATTATGAAACGTACACTAGAAGGAACAAAACTTAAAAGACAGCATGTAAGCGGTTTTAGAGCAAGAATGGCAACTCCGGGCGGACAAGAAGTATTAAATAGACGTCGTGCCAAAGGTCGTCATCAAATTTCTGTAACAGGCAGCAAACGTGCTTAATAGAACATTAAAAAAGGGGTTTTAAACAACCTCTTTTTTATATTTAAATGACACTTTTTTTGAGTGCGTCAAATACTTCTTGTGAGATTACTCCTGATTCAACTTCTTTGTATATAATTGCTAAAGCTTCTTCTTTTGTGCAAGCTTTATGATATACTCTATCTTCTGTTAGCGCAGAGTACATATCAGCAACTTCAAGAATTTGGGCATTTACATCAAATTCAAAATCACTGCCTGCTTTCGGATATCCGCTTCCGTCAGGTTTTTGGTGATGATATTTTACTAATCTTAAGACATTTTCATTTATACCTGCTGCTTTTAGCAGTTCATAACTAAGTTCCGAATGTGCATCCATAATTTTCTTTTCTTCAGGGGTTAATGCTCCCTTTTTGTTCAGAATTTTTTCTGGGATAAGAACTTTTCCTATATCATGCAGAATGGCTGCATCTTGAATATCTTTTAAATTTATTTCGTGTTTCATTTTATACCATAATTTGAAGCTATTTTTGCGGCTAAGATACGTGTATTGTAAGAATGTTTTCGTAATGCTACTGCTGCTGCTGTATTTACTTTTGGTTTTGTAATACCATATTCTGCCATTGTTGCTTGAACATCCGGAGTTTCAGCCAATCTTTGTAATGTAGCAGGATTAGTTAATCTATTATACAAAGGATTAGTTGAAAAGCCGTCACTTGCACCTTGTAAACCTTCAAATTGAAATGTGTTTATTCCATTGCCTCTGAAGCCGACCTGAGTGCCAGAGGTAATGTTTTTTAACGGGGTTATTCCAAATAAGGTTGAGAAATTTAACGGTGCCATAGTAATACTATTTTCCTATATAAACATTTAAAGTATTTTATTAAGGAAAAATTGCCATGAAATCACTATAACTTTTACATTAGTTTACAAAAAGGAGTGTGTTGAGTTCAAGAAACAAAAATAAACGTATTTTGCGGAAAAAAGTATAATTATTATTTGGAAAATTACAGAAGCTTTGGATATGGAATTTCTTATTTTGCAGGTTCATTAGAAAACGAATTAGGTGAAGATTTTAAACTTATGGACGAATAAAAAGCAAGTTCTTCAAAGCTACTTGCGAGAGAAGTTTTATGCTTGATTATAATTAATGTTCAACTCTTCAAGCTCAAGAAGTTTTCGTTTTACATCAAGACCGTACGCATAACCGATTAAGCTGCCATCGGAACCGATAACCCTATGGCATGGTATAAATATTGGTATAGGATTCTTGTTATTAGCATTACCGACAGCACGATATGATTTTTCATTTCCAAGCCGAACAGCAATATCTTTATATGTTCTTGTTTCGCCATAAGGTATTTGATACAAGTAAGACCAAACTTTTTGCATAAAAGGGGTTCCCTTAGGATTTAGCGGTAAATCAAAATTTTTTCTCTTTCCGCATAAATATTCTTCCAGTTGGTTAAATGCATTTTGTAAAATATCGGATAATATATTTTTACCGTTAATCTTTTTAATTTCTTTTTGAATATACAAACCGGTTATAAAACCTTTGTCCTCAGTTATAGTTACCTGTCCTATTGAAGTTTCTTTCGCATAATAATTCATACAATAATACTAGCATAAATCTTATAAGACATTTTACTGACTTATTAAATTAGCAATTTTATGATAGAATTAAAAATGGGAGCATATATATGAATAAGAGAGCTATTTTAGTTTTATCAATTATACTTGCGATTTCCTGTAATAGTTTTGCCGGTGAAAATAATGACTTAAGAACGCTTTTTCTTAACAATAATTCCAATATCATGGGCATAAATATAAGAACCTTTAATGCAAAAGATACAAATGGTAACGAAATTATTGATGAAGATGAAGAAAGCGGTAATTTTCTAAATGCTATAGAAAGACTTAACGAATTAAAAGATATGGGTATAAATACGCTTCATGTTCTTCCTATCACTCCTGTAGGAAAATTAAAAGCTTTAGGAACAGCAGGTTCATTATATGCACTTGCAGGATTTAATAATATTAATGAACAACTCGTTGATAAAAATTCTGATTTAACACCCAAAGAACAAGCTAAAAAATTTATAGAAGAAGCTCACGCACGTGGAATTAGAATTATCATAGATTTACCAAGCTGTGGTGCATATGATTTATATGTGCAACAGCCTGAATTATTTATAAAAGACGATAAAAATATCTCTATAGTTCCTACAGACTGGACAGATGTAAGGCTTTTAAATACAGGAACAAATGAAAAGCTTAATCAAGATGTTCTGGATGTTCATAAGGGTTTTATTGATATGATTTTAGAACTTGGTGCAGATGGTGTTAGAGCTGACGTCGCAACAATTAAACCATATAAATTTTGGGAAGAGATTATCAAATATACAAGAGATAAAGACAAAGAATTTATGTTTTTAGCAGAAGCATCCGATTCTTGGAGAGAACCTCCAAGTCAGTATGCTGTTTTTACACCGTATAATGAACTTTTAAAAGCAGGTTTTGATGGATATTATGGTAGTTTTTTCAATCTTAAAGATTGGAATGCTGATGAATTTATAGAACATATTAAATTTAATCAGAAATTACTAAAATCATACAAAGAACCTAAAAGCGTTATTATGAGTTTTACTACACATGATGAAGTAAGTCCGGTTGTGCTACACGGACAAAACTTTTCTATTATGATTTCATGGCTGGAAGCTGTCCTACCGTTTAACCCTTATTCGATTGACGGTTTTGCATATGGCGATGAATATATTTATTCTTGGGCAAACGGACAAGCTAAATATACAGAAACAGACGATGATACTTACTTTGTTCATAGAGGTAAATTAGATATATTCAACTTTTCAAGAAAACCCGGAGAAGTAGGGGTAAAAGGTATAAATGGGGTAAATGAAACTAATGAAGTAAATGAAAATGATAGTTTAAGTTCAAACAATAACTCCGATAAAACAAACAAAAATGCAAACAACGTATTAGAAAACTTTAAACAGGCATATAAATTTAGAGCTGATAATATAGATTTAATTACGAAAGGTGAATTTGTACCTATAAAAACAAATGACGAAAAAGTTTTTGCTTTTTTAATTAGTAAGAAGGGTAAAGAAACAGAACAAATTGTTGTATTGGGTAATTTGGATTTTAAAAATTATAAAAATGATTTAACAATAAAAATACCTAAGCTTAATAAAAAATCAAAATTTGAACTGATTCATGGTGACAACAATATAAAGTTCAACCACAAAAAATTACATACAAACCTCAAAGCAGGTGAGATTAAAATTATAAAAACAAAAAATATTTAACAGGCATTTTCTTGTACGAAATTATAAATTACCTCAAATGTTGTATATACATTTATTTGTACTAGACTCTTTATGTGAAATTTTTGTCATGGGTTGACATTATATATAAAACAAGGTTAACAATCATTTTCACATATTTATAGACCATGTGGTCTATATCTTTTTATCTAGCCTAAATACAGTAAAATTAATCTCCTTATTGATGAAAATATCCTCTAAGTGCAGGTAATATGAATGGTGGAGAGAGACTAATTAAAAATTTAATATAACAATTTAAAATATGGGAGAGAGATGGGTATGAGACGTGAATTTAAGAGAAAATCAAGAGTTTTACTAATTGATGACAACTATGATCATTTATCAGGAATCAGAGAACTTTTGAATTTGGAAGGAACTTTTGATGTAGTAGGAGTAGCTACAAATATCACAGTCGGTTTAAATTTAATCAAAAAATATCAACCGGATATTGTTTTATTAGACATGAATATGCCTGAAAAAGATGGTTTACAAGGTATTCTTGAAATATCTAAATTGGGATTAGATACAAAGGTTCTTGCTCTTTCGGGATATGATGATGCTGATTTAATCTTTAGAGCAATGAAGATTGGCGCAAAAGGATATGTTCTTAAAACTATGGCATCTGCTCAACTCATTTATGCAATTGAAGAAGTTCTTAACGGAAAAATATATCTGCCGCTTGCATTGTCATCCAGATTCTTCGAATACTTCCAAAAATCATTCAGAGAAGAAACAGAAAGAAAAGAAAGCGGTCTTGATGAAGAAAATCTTCTTGATGCATTAACTCAAAGAGAAGAAGAAGTATTGGAACTTTTGACACAAGGTGTAACTTATAAAGGTGTTGCAAGTAAGTTATTTATATCTGAAACCACAGTAAAAACACACGTAAATAATATTTTCCAAAAACTTCAGGTAAATGACAGAACACAAGCTGTTTTATACGCGATTAATAATGGCTTTTTAACAAAAAATAAAATCGCCGTATAAGGTACGTGTAAACTCTGAAGGAAAAAAAAATGAAAAAAATAGTCAGACAGCAGAATTATTTAAAAGAACTGATTGAATCACAAGGGAATCAAGTTCTTTCTAAAACAGCACTCAAGTGCATGATTCGTGCTGCCATTGAACCTTTAGTAAATAATCCTGAAGAAGGCGTTGTTTTACACAGAATAAAAAATAAATCAGGAATTATAGGACTATTAAAACGACTGGAATTTTCTTCGATTCCATCATATGATTTTACAGATGAAAGCGAGCATTTAAGAGAAAAGGTTTGGGCGAATACCGAGTTTTTATGCGTTATGACTCACAGGTTCGTAGCTATAATCATTTGGGATAATAAAACTGATAATCAAAATTTTGTAAGATACTATACGATCTATAATTCAAAAATGCAAAATGAAGCTTTAGATATTATAGATAGAAATACAGATATTAACATAAAAGATTTTCAGGAAAGATTCAAACCTGACAGACGTGATAACCCACTTTTAAACGATTCTATAAGACGTTTAATTGAAAATATGGATGAATCTACAAAAGACGCTGTTCTTGGATATGCTCAAATTCAATCCGAAAAAGAAGAAGAAAAGATTAGTCAACATACTCGAATGATTGCACATGAGATAAGAAATCATCTTTCAATTTGTGATTTGTACACAGAAATTATTAGAAAAACATGCGCAAAAAATGGAATAAATGATGAAGGAGTTACAAATGCTGTTAAAAATATGGCAAGAGCCGTAAAAATGGCAGGAAATTCTCTTATTTCATTAAAGTCTACAGAAAAAGCTGTAATAAAACCTTATAAATTGAAAGAACTTATTAAGAATGCTACAGATTTGACAAAAGTATATTGTGAAAGTAAAAATATTGAATGTATTGTAGAAAATAATTTAGATATAAAAATTCCTGTTGATGAAAATAAATTTACTGCATCAATAATAAACTTGGTTAAGAATGCAAGCGAAGCATTTCAAAAAGAAAACGATGAACTTGATTTGGTAAGTAACGGTATAAAACCTCAGATTAAAATTACATCAGAAGAAGACGGAGATTTTGCATTAATAAAAGTTGGCAATAATGCAGGTAAAATAAATGAACCGGAAAATATATTTAAAGAAGGGTATACAACAAAAACAACAGGTTCAGGACTTGGATTGATTATCTGTAAAAAATCTATTGAAGAAATGTATGGCAAATTAGAACTTTCCAAAAATACGGATGAAGAAGTTGAATTTGTTATAAGAATTGCGAAAGTTGGTTAATTATGGACTTAATAACAAACAGAACGATGAATATTACACAATTAGCAATGAACGGCTTAATGGACCGTCAGCATGCTATTGCAAGTAATATTGCTAACGTCATGACACCCGGATTTCAAAGAAAAGAAGTTGCTTTTGAAAGTCAACTTGCTGAAATACAAGAAAAAGAGGATTTGAAAGATTTTATAAAAGGACAAAACAGTATTGAATACAAACCGCCGGTAATGGATGTTTTTACAGGAGAGGTTCACAAATACAGAATTCCTACTCTTCAAGAAAAAGCGTATTTACAATCTAATGTGTATGACCAATATAAGCCGCAGCTTGTAACAGACATATATAGCGGGACAGACCACCATGGAAATAATGTTGAATTAGAACGTGAAATGATGGATTTATCTAAAACAGGCACTAAATATATGGTGCTTTCAAATCTGGAAAGAAGACAATTTACAGGATTAAGTGAAGTAATAAGAGGTCAATAAGACTATAATATTTCATACTTAAACTTGCGGAGGTAATAATATGAGTTTCAATATATTTGATATAGCAGGCTCAGGCATGAGCGCACAAAGAGTTAAAATGGATACTATTGCAAGCAATATTGCAAACGTAAACACTACTCGCAGACCGGACGGTTCAAAAGGTGTTTATATCAAAAAAGACGTAACTTTTAGAACTATATATGAAGACCAATTGAACAGAGGTTTTTCAAACTTCCACAGTAATAGTGCAGATGCTCAGTTCGATCCAAGAACAGGCAACCTGCATATTAACGCAAATATTGCTCTTAATGAAGGTTTGTTAACAGGCGGAGTTGAAGTTGATGAAATATATGATTCAGAGAACGGTGTAAAAACTGTTTATGACCCATCTCATCCTGATGCTGACGAAGACGGATATGTCGATTTACCTAATATTAATATTGTAGAAGAAATGGTTGGTATGATATCTGCGTCAAAAGCTTATCAAGCCAATGCAACTGTTGCAGAGAACGTTAAAACAATGATGCAAAGTGCAATGAATATTTAGTAAGTAATATTTTATGAGGAATAAAAATGGAATTTTCGACTGGGATTTCAACATTTGACAGAACATATGAATTTAATGCAGTAGATAATTATAATAAATTTTTAAAAGATAATTCGTCTTTTAAATTTGATGATCCAAATCCTACAGATTTTGAAAAAGCTTTGGAGAAAGCATCAAAAAGTTATCCTCTGCATGATAAAAAAGAACCGTCCGGACTTGGTAATTTTGCAGATAGAATGGGTTCAGCATTTACAGATAGTTTAAATGCGGTTAATAACATTAAACTTGAAGCAAGCAGAATGCAAGAAGATATTGCTATGGGAGGTTCTACGAATATTCATGATGCAATGATTGCAGCAGAAAAAGCTGAATTAAGTATGCAAATGGCAATCCAAGTCAGAAATAGAATTTTGTCTGCATACACTGAAATCACAGGTATGATGATATAACTTAAAGGGATATAAAATGAAGGTATTATTGTTAAATGGTAGTTCTCATAGAAACGGATGTACATTCACAGCTTTGGATGAAGTTTCAAGAGCATTAAAAAATGAAGGAATTGATACTGAAATATATCAACTTGGAAATCCTGAACTTAGAGATTGCTGTGGTTGTCAGGCATGCAGAAAAATCGGTAAATGTGTTTATGAAGACAGCGTTAATGAATTTGTAGAGAAAGCTCGTATTTCAGACGGTTTTATATTTGGAACACCTGTTTATTATGCTCATCCGTCGGGAAGAATACTTTCATTTTTAGACAGAGCTTTCTACTCAGGAAGTTCTGCTTTTGCGTATAAACCGGCTGCAGCCATCGCTTCTGCAAGACGTTCAGGTACAACAGCAAGCTTTGATGTATTGAATAAATATTTTACTATATGCAACATGCCGGTTGTTTCTTCTCAATATTGGAATAACATTCACGGCAATATAATGGAAGAAGCACGTCAAGATATAGAAGGTCTGCAAACTATGCGAACACTTGGTCGCAATATGGCTTGGCTTCTAAAATGCATAGAATCCGGTAAAAAAATGGGAATAACTAAGCCGCAACCGGAAGAAAAAATTAAAACAAACTTTATTAGATAAATTAATATAGAAATTTACAAATCAATATTGCGCTCATTATAGCGTTTTATTTTGTCCGAACCTTTCATACGTTTAACACAAATTAAGTCTTTAAGCTGAGATTCCATATGTGGTCTTAGTTTTAAAAAACTGCAAACTTCATTCACATTTTTAAATCCGTTTAATTCTTCTCTTTTCTTTATAAGTTTTTTTGCAATAACTATGCTTATTCCGGGTAGTGATGTCAATTCGACTTCAGAAGCATTATTAACATCTATCTTTTCACGATTTAATTCAGGCACTTCTAAAACCGGCATGGTATTATTCTGTGTATTTTGTTGAACAGATTTATTTATAGTTACTTCAGGTTTTGTTTCTTTGTATCTGGCATGAAATGTATCACACAATTCCAATAATTTATCATATGTAATATTTCTGCTGAAACTTGATAAAAATAAATCCCATAAGTCTTCACGGGAATATTCTTCACAGGTTATAATACGGAAACTTCTGTTGTAAATGCCATTTGTTTGCTCTTGACCTGTAATAGTATACCCATTAGCACCTAACTGTAAAGAACAGTACTTATTAGAAAGTTTTTGATCTTTCCACATATCTCTATACGGTGCTAAATATAAACGTGCAGAAGCGAGCGCTTCTCTTCGTCTTTGTTCTCTACCAAAACTTCTAATTCCAAAATTCTTAGCAGAAATTGGTATATTTCCGGATAAAATGATATAAGCAATAACAATAATTACTGTACATATTATTGTAGGAATTGGATACATGGATAGTAAATATATAAATAAAACAATTATACTTGATATTAATCTGTATCTGGTATTATCCAATTTTATTTCCTCATAGTAATCATATTAACAGATTGTATAAACTTTTCTGTAATACAGTCCGATTCCTATTACCGTAAGAACAAAGTCAGGCATAAATGCTGCTATCGCCGGAGCTAATGAACCGGCTTCACCAAAAGATATAGACAATGCTCTTACAAGATAATATACAAATATAATCAATATACTAAATAAGAAACCTCTATTATATCTAACTCTTGGCGGTGTTATCGCAAGCGGAACTCCAACAAGCACAAAAACTATAGTAGTCAGAGGAAGAGCAATTTTATCAAACAAACTAATAGTTAACCATTCCCTGTCCTGTGTATCAGGTTTTGCCAATAACTTACACAATTGAATAAAGTTATGTTCGTTTGCCAAGTTACGGTTCATTTCTTTTGATAAATCCATACCGAATTTTATTGTTGTATCTTCAAATAAAGTTGTATCGAAAGCTTTTCCATTATTTGTAACTGTGTATATTGCACCTTTTTGGAATCTCCATCCTTCCTCTGCTGTCTCACCCTCTTTTGCTTGCAATATCTGAATGGTTCCGTCTTTTGATGCATCTAATACGGTAATGTTATGTAATATTCCTTTTGAGCTTTCTCCAACGTAAAATAAACGTTTAAGTGTTCCGCCACTTTTAATTTCTTTAAAAGTAAAATTTTCTTTTCCATCCGGAATATTTTTTTTACTAAAAGCATATAAAGCAAGGTCTGTAGATTGTTTTGTCATAACAGGAACTACGGTTTCATTTACAATAAATCCTACGCAAGCCATTAATATTGCAAAAACAAAAATAGGCTTTGCAATACGATTTAATCCTATGCCGCATGCACGCATAACAGTGATTTCAGAACTTAAGCTCAAGCCGTTCAAAGTCATAACAGTAGCAAGCAATACTCCCATAGGAATTGTCATTACAAATACTGACGGCAAGTGCAAAATAATAATCAAAAATGCTATCTTGAAAGGAATACCATACATTGAAATTTGCTTAATAAGTGTAATAAATGTATCAGAAGCAAAAATAATAGAAGTAAATACCAATACACCCATTATAAACATCTCAATTACCTGCTTTAAAATATATTTATCAAGCAGACGCATGTGTTTAAGTTTATATATAAGTTTATGTATGAATTTTTTCAATATTTGCTCCCTAAATAATTATACAATAAAATCTTATTTATTATATTAAAACAAATTTAACTGAGGAGTAAGATTTTCAACATCAATTTCAGCTTCTCGTTTTTTTCCCGAGAGATTTTTAGAAAAATCTTTTTGCATTTTTTGCATAAGTTCTTCTGAACGAGTTACAACAGTTTTTGGCAGTCCTGCCATTTTTGCAACTTGTATACCGTAACTCTTACTTGCTCCTCCGGGAACAATTTTTCTTAAGAATTCAATTTCGCCGTTTTCTTCACTTACAGTTATTCTGTAATTTTTAATTTGCGGAAAAGTTTTAGTCATTACGTTAAGTTCATGATAATGAGTTGCAAAAATACAACGAGCTTTAATATTATTTGCGATGTATTCAGCAACTGCCCATGCAATAGCCACTCCGTCATATGTACTTGTGCCCCTGCCTATTTCATCTATTAATATTAAACTTTTTTCTGTTGCATTATTTAATATACAAGCTGTTTCGGTCATTTCGACCATGAAAGTGGACTTACCTAATGTCAAATCATCACTTGCACCAACACGAGTAAATATTTTATCTACTAAACCTATTTCCGCAAAATCTGCAGGCACATAAGAACCTGCTTGAGCTAATATTGCAATTAATGCATTTTGGCGCATGTAAGTAGATTTACCTGCCATGTTAGGTCCGGTAAGAATCATAAATTGCGTTTTAGTATTACTTTTAGCAGACAATTCTATATCGTTTGCTACATATGTTCCTAATGGTAAAATTTGTTCCAAAACCGGATGTCTGCCGTTTTTTATAATAAATTCATCACCGTCATTCATAAACGGGCATACATAATTATTTTCCGAAGCTACAGCAGCAAAGGAAGTAAATACATCCAATTTTGCAATACATTCTGCAGCGTTTCGAATAATAGAAACAAATTCTTTAGAATAATTTCTAAAATCACTAAACAATTTGTATTCCAATTCATACGCTTTGACTTGTGCCGTTAAAACTTCATCTTCATGCTTTTTGAGTTCATCTGTTATGTATCGTTCGCCATTAGTAAGGGTTTGCTTTCTTATATAATCAGACGGAACTTTATTCAAATTAGAATTTGTAACCTCAATATAATATCCAAACACCTTATTATAACCAACTTTTAGAATATTAATACCGGTTCTTTCTTTTTCTTTTTGTTCAAACTCTTTTAGCCAATTTTCTCCGTTGAACATTAAATCCCGCAGATAATCAAGCTCAGCATTTACTTCTTCTTTAATTAAACCGCCTTCTTTAACTTGTAATGGGGCATCTTCTTTGATAGTTCTTTCTATTAATTCTGCATAATCTTTTAACATACCTACAGAATCTTCTATTGGCTGAAAAACGGATAAATTAATCGATTTTGCAGTCTCAACAAGTTCCGGTAAAGCTGATAATGATATTTTTAAACTTAAAAAATCTCTTGGAGATGCTGTGGTATTGCTTAATTTTGTAGAAAGTCTTTGTATATCATAAATATTTTTTAATTGACTTTCCAATTGGAATCTTATTTCGGGATTTTCTACAATTTTTTTAACAATTTCCTGACGTGCAATAATTTTATCCAGATTTTTTAACGGTTGACAAATCCAACTTCTTAATAAACGAGCGCCCATATTAGTTACAGTTTTATCAATTGCCCACAAAAGAGAACCATATTTATTTTTTTCTCTTAATGTTTCAGTCAATTCTAAATTCTTTCTTGTTCCGGCATCAAGCGTTATATAATCAGAAAGTTCATAAATATCTATTTTTTCAAACTTTGGAAAACCTTCTTTCATATTTTCCCATATGTAAGCAAGCAACCCTGCTGCTGTTCTAAATCCGAGAGGACAAGCATTATATCCGACAGCATCTAAAGAAGAGACATTATAAATTTGTCTTAAATTATTCTTAGCCCAATTTTCTTCAAAAACATTTACCGGAACTTTTGAGCAATTGTAGTTATTAATAATTTCGTCCGGTAAATCTACAGCTTCTTCACGAACAATCTGAAATGGTTGAAGTTTAAGTTTTTTTGCAGCACCAATGACTTCTGCAGGCTGGATTCTTGCAAGTTCAGTTAATAATGTTTCATAGTCCAAAGTAGTTGCTTTAAATTCGCCTGTTGAGATATCCGTATAAGCAAAACCCCATTTCTCTTTTTCTTTAAAAATGGCGCACATAAAATTGTTACGATTCTGATTAATTAGATTGCTCTCATATACAGTGCCAGGGGTTAATACTCTTACAACACCTCTCTTAACAATACCTTTTGTAAGTTTTGGGTCTTCTAGCTGTTCACATATAGCAATTTTAATTCCTTTATGAACTAATTTTTCCAAATACCCATCTATTGCTTTGATTGGAATACCAGCCAAAGGAATTCTGCCTAATGCTCCGCATTCTCGACCGGTTAGAGTGATTTCCAACTCTCTGGACATTACCATTGCATCTTCAAAAAAGGTTTCATAAAAATCCCCCATCCTATATAATAGTAGGCAATCAGGATTCTCTCTCTTAATTTCTAAAAATCTCTGCATTGCAGGCGTTAAATCTTCAGGCGATACATCAACAGTATTTATTAAATTAATCTCAGCTTTTCCCATAAGGGGATTTTAGCATAAAAAGAAAAACGAAAAAAGTAAAATATTAAAACAACCGGTCAAATATTTAAATATATGTTCTTTAATCATTTTGTGATAAAATCAATTTAGAATTTTTTTAAAAGGAGAAATTAATGAAAGAAGCATATTTTCCGCAAGAAATAGAAAAGAGATGGCAAAAACATTGGGAAGACAATAATTCTTTCCATACTCCGGATAACAGTGATAAACCCAAATATTATGCTTTATCAATGTTTCCGTATCCATCAGGCAAGTTACATATGGGACATGTAAGAAATTACACAATTACAGACGTTATTGCTAGATTTAAAAAAATGCAAGGATTTAACGTTTTGCATCCGATAGGCTGGGATAGCTTTGGACTTCCTGCAGAAAATGCAGCTATGAAACACGGTGCTGATCCTGCAAAATGGACTGATGAAAATATAGCTTATATGACAAAGCAGCTTAAAATGTTAGGTTTATCATATGACTGGCAAAGAGAAGTTACAACTTGTAAGCCAGAATATTATAAGTGGACTCAATGGTTATTTCTTCAATTATATAAGAAGGGACTTGCATACAAAAAAGAAGCTGCTGTAAATTGGTGTGATACTTGCGGAACAGTACTCGCCAATGAACAAGTTATTGACGGTAAATGCTGGAGATGTGATTCTGTTGTAGAAAAGAAATTTCTTTCACAATGGTTCTTTAAAATTACAGAATATGCGGAACAATTACTAAAAGACTTAGATAAACTTCCTGGTTGGGGTGATAACGTTAAAACAATGCAAGCTAACTGGATTGGAAAATCTCAAGGCGCAATTTTCCGTTTCAAAGTTAAAGAAATTGAAGGAATGGAAGTTCCTGTCTATACAACAAGACCTGATACAGTTCACGGTATAACATACTTAGTAGTTGCACCTGAATACAAAGATATTGAAAAACTTACAACTCCTGATAATAAACAGGCTGTTGAAGAATATAGAGCAAATGCAAGAAAGATGACAGAAATCGAACGTCTTTCTACTGACAGACCAAAAACCGGAGTCCCTCTTGGAACACATTGTATAAACCCATTCACAGGAGAAGAATTCCCACTATGGACGGCCGATTATGCACTTGTTGAATACGGAACAGGTGCTGTAATGGCAGTTCCTACCCATGACACGAGAGATTGGGATTTTGCGCATAAATACAATTTACCATTGAAAGTTGTTATCCAAAATCCTGAAAATCCTTCTGACTGCAGAGAAGCTGCATATACTGAAGAGGGCATATTGATTAATTCTAATGAATTTAACGGAATGAAAAATACTGAAGCAAAAAAAGCAATTACACAAAAAGCAGTAGACGAAGGTTTTGGTGAATTTAAAACACAATATCGTCTTCGTGACTGGCTAATTTCACGTCAAAGATACTGGGGAGCTCCAATTCCTGTAGTATATTGCGACAAATGCGGAATTGTTCCTGAAAAAGAAGAAAATCTTCCAGTAATGCTTCCTACTGATGTTGATTTTTCAGTAGTAGGAAAATCACCTATAACAACTTCTAAAACATTTAAAGACACAACCTGTCCGATTTGCGGAGGTCATGCAACACGTGAAATGGATACAATGGATACATTTGTTTGTTCAAGCTGGTATTATTTGAGATATTCAGATGCAAGAAACAAAGATAAATGTTTTGATAAAGATTTGGTTAATAAGTGGCTTCCTGTTGACCAGTACGTAGGCGGCATAGAACATGCAATTCTACACTTACTTTATTCAAGATTTTTTACAAAAGCTCTAAAAGATTGCGGACTATTAGACTTTGATGAACCGTTCAAAAACTTATTAACTCAAGGTATGGTTCTTAAAGATGGTTCTAAAATGTCTAAATCTAAAGGAAATACTGTTGATCCGGATGAAATATTTGAAAATTTCGGAGCTGATACAGCGAGATTATTTATCCTTTCAGATTCACCCCCTGCACGTGATTTTGACTGGTCAGATGCCGGTGTTGAAGGATGCTATAAGTTTTTAAACAGAGTATGGAGATTGGTAAGTGATGGGATAAATTCAGGTGATATCCTTAAAAATTATCATTTCTCATTCCCTCTGACAAGAGAAAATGATGATCTTGTAAGAACTGTTCATATTGCAATGAAGGGTATTACGAATGACATTTCAAATGATTTCCAATTTAATACAGTAATTTCTAAGTATCGTGAATTGACTAATGCTATATACGATTGGAAAGGTAAAAAAAGAGAACTCAACGGAGAGGATAAAAATGTATTTAGCTTCGCTGTTGAATCTTTGATTAAACTTATGTCACCGGTTACTGTTCACATGTCAGAAGAGATTTGGCATGAACTTGGTCATGAAAAATCTATTCACGAAGAAAAATGGTGTGAATGGGATGAAAGTTTAGCTAAAGCAAGTAAAATAACTCTTGTTGTTCAAATAAACGGTAAAGTGAAAGACAAAGTGGAAGTTGATGAAAGCATTAATGATGAAGAATTAAAACGAGCTGCTTTATCAACTGATAAAATCAAAGAATTAATGTTAGGAAAAGAGATTGTAAAAACAATTGTCGTACCCAAAAAATTAGTTAATATTGTAGTTAAGGGTTAGTAATATAAGTCGTTGAGTCAGTTCCAAAACGTTACCGTATAGGAACTGGCTCTCAGACGCCTTTAAGTCAGATATAAAAAAGTCACAAAAATTTGTCTATTTTTGCTTTTCGTCTTCTTTTTTTCAACTCACCTATATGTTTCGTTTTTTAAGCTTGTAATGTAAAGTTATGTTACAAAATGAATAAATAATGCTTTAAAAAAAGCAATTTTTTTGTTCAATGTGACTTTATATATATAAGGTTAGAATATATAGGTTAGGTAGGTATGATTAATAACATTACGACTATGGACTTGCGTCCAAAGGTTGCAGTTGCAAAAGCTGCTCCTTCGGTCACAAGTCTCAGCATGCCCCCGATATTGGGGTTTAAGACGCCGCAGATAAAAGAAAAGGCGACAATTAGAGTTAAGAAAATTAAACGTGGAGATAATATTGTCATTCCCGGTGAAATAGATGATGATTACGTTGATATAGTGGAGGAAACTGTTGAATATCAACCTAATTATACAGGTTCTGATACTGCCAATTTGTTTAGTTCAACACCTTTGTTGTTTACACCGCGAACGTATAAACGGCAGACTAAGTATTTAAAGAATTGCTATATTATTGACTATATTCAGTCACCTAAACCTAAAAGCGGGTTGGGAACTGAGGCAATAAAACAGCTTGCTGAAAAAGCAATGTTTGATTCACGAGCGGAAGGGCGTATTGTGACCTTTTCAGCACCTATAATGCGTGAGGCATCACCTGCACTGTTCTTTTATAAACTTGGATTTCGGTTTACAGATCCGGAAAGTAATAAGGTAATGGAGGAATGTTTGATAAAAAATATGCCGGATATACCTGCGCAGATAGGAATGATGTACTTACCTAAAAACAGACTGCATAAATTGTTGCATTATGGAGAATTATTCTAGTATGAATGAAATTCAGTCTAATTATGTTAATAACTCAATGTCAAAATCTCCTCCAAAATTGAACGGAGATAATTCAGAAGTTTTATACAATTTGGAGGCTCATACTTCTTCAGATATGAAGGTTAAGCGTCCGAGAGTTGTAGCAGATGAAGGTCCAGCTTATATTCCGAGAAAAAATGTATATTCTGATCAGGCAGCAAATGAGAAAATAAAAAATATAAACAGTGAAATCTTTAGGATGACACATAATGGTCAAGATTCCAGTCAATACACTCTAAAACCATTGGATACAGATAGATTTGATATTAAAATTTATGAAAGCAGAAATAAGGAGAACGAAAAACATGGATTCAATTTTAAACGCTATTTTACGATTTTTGGCATCATTGCTTTGCTCACAGCAGCTATCTCTTATTTATGTAAAAGAGGAAAATGATACTATTTAAAAGATGTTGTGTAACAAATTCAAATTTGGCTTTATAAGCTAACAAATTTATTTATGTTTGTTTTTTATAATGAATATGAATATATTTACATACAATAATCCTTATGCATTCAATTTTCAAAAGATAAATAAAACAAATAACAGTTTTCAAAAAAACTATTTGAATTATTATAATTTATCTTTTAGGGGAAAAGATTTACTTGAATTATCAAAAGAAGATATATTTCAAAAAGTAAAAGAATCTATAAAACCTGAAAATTTTATAGGACAGGGGACTGAAGCAAAAGTCTATCGGCTAAATGATTCTGATTATTGTGTAAGAATTCCGTATGAGATAGATGATTTATATACAAACAGTTACAGTCGTGATTTAACTCCTGTTGATAGAGTTAATCATACTAAAATAAAACTTGGTTTTGGAGCAACAATAATGGAGTTTTTTGATGGAATTATTCCCAAAAATTATATGAATAA
Source organism: uncultured bacterium (assembly GCA_902797575.1). GTDB lineage: Bacteria > Cyanobacteriota > Vampirovibrionia > Gastranaerophilales > Gastranaerophilaceae > CAG-196. Next base: position 631 of record CADBTL010000052.1, on the reverse strand, counting down.
TGAATCCGAACGATACAAACTCCAGAAAATTATAGCAAGAATGCCTATAAAATCATACTCTGATTTATTGCATCAGATTGCAAATGCAATTGATAATGATATGTTTTTTGATTATTCAGGTGGGAATTTGATTATTGATACAAAAAAACAAAGATTTACAGCAATTGATTTTTGTAAAATGCCATGTGATTTTCCCAGAGCGATACGACCATTAACTGAAATGTATAATGTTTTAACTTGTTACGGTGCAGAGCTTGATACAGGTAAAAAAATTTTTGATAAAATTGTTTCCGCAGGTTTGGAAGAATTTAAGCCGGAAAACATTCCTTGTATGGATTTGGCTCTTTTTGATTTTGAAGATTTGCTCTTAAAAAGAAATCGTGACAATAAATTAGATAAAAACAATTTATCCGGTCAAATTAATGAGTTTTTAGATTTAAAATGTAATATATTAAAAAAATTAAAAGAATTAAAATGTATAAAAAAAGAAGAAATCAGGGATAAATGTTTTGCTAAAATACTTGAAAATAAAATCTTTGAATTTAGAAATATAATAAAGCAAGCTCCATAGTCATACTTCTATTATCTCTGCCGGTATTTGAGAAATATTTTTTGTAATATAATATTCTTC
>CADBTL010000051.1 GCA_902797575.1 uncultured bacterium | reverse complement strand
TTTAAAAATGGTGCCGCAACTCGGAATTGAACCAAGGACACAGGGATTTTCAGTCCCTTGCTCTACCAACTGAGCTATTGCGGCATACTCTATTTAATTTTCATTCTGTTTGGCTCAGTAGTTAGAGCAAGCTCTACATAATCTTGAACCGTTTCGCCATCTGGCTCCACTGGGGAGCTATTGCGGCATACCTTATTAAATTTTACTCTATAATTGTACTTGCTAAAAATTTTTAATCAAGAGGTTAGGTTAAAGTAAAAAACTTATTCTAAATAAGGTCTTTTACTCTTAAATTTATTATGCCTGCGGTGCAAACCAAGCAGTAACATTTCTTCCTTCTATCATTGGTTTCTTTTCAACAGTTATTGGGTCATTTGCTAAGTCTGCAATAAATCTGTTTGCAAGGTCTACTGCCAAGCTTGAATGTTGCATTTCTCTGCCTCTCAGCATTACAACAAGTTTTACTTTATTACCTTGAGATATAAATTTTCTAATACTTTTTAATCTAACTTCGTAGTCATGTGTATCAATTTTATAACGAACTTTAACTTCTTTTATATCAACTGTATGTTGTTTCTTTTTTGCTTCTTTAGCTTTTTTCTCCAGTTCATAACGATACTTACCGAAATTTAATATCTTAGCAACCGGAGGTGCTTGATTTGCACTTATTACAACTAAATCCAGTTCAGCTTCTTCTGCCATTTGTAAAGCTTTTGTAGTAGGAACAACTCCTACATTATTTCCATCTGCATCAATTAATCTTACTTCTTTTACTCTTATTCTTTCATTAATAAGCGGTTTGTCCTTGCCCTTGTTAGGATTTCTATCTTCGTTTGAAATGGTAATTCTCCTTTTAGTTTTAATGTTTACATTCTTAATAATATCATGATTTCTTTAATTTTCAAGTATTAAGAGGGATTTAATAGCAAAGAATCGAATATTCACAATTACAGCTTGATTGTTTTGGTGCGGATTCATACGAATCAATTTTATTTGCAATATTAATCAGCTTTAATTTATATTCGTTTTCATCATTTTGTGTAAATTCTATTTCAATATTTTTTTTGTTTTTTAAATCCATATAAACAAAAGTAATATTTGATGTTTGAAAAAATTCTTTTACACATAAAGTATAAATCATCGTTTGGTAATCATATTTTGGATTTTTAGGTATTGAACCTGTTTTGTAGTCTAATATATAATACCTGTCGGCATTTTTAACCAATGCATCTAATCTTCCGCCAAAAAAGTGATTATCAATCTTAACGGCAAGATTGTATTCTGTATTTACTGTGTCATAAGAAAAATACTCGCAAGATTTTAGGTAGCTCCAAACCTCTAATTCTTTTGAGGTTAGAGAAGCTTCCATTTTATCAATGTTTTCTTTTCTAAGATAATAAGACGCAAGTGCGTGAATATTTTTACCAAATTCAAATATGTCATCATTAACCGGCATTTGTATATTCTGAATATAACGAAAATCAAACTTTCTTGGACATTCATCATATGTTTTTAACATGTTTGGCGATAATTGCTGAAACACCTTTTGCTCCTTAATTTTGAAATTGCAAATTATACCGCATTTGCCTCTACACTTTTAACATTCTAAATATGTATACTCAGGATTTTCTTTTAAACGTTTTTCTATTTCTTTAAATGTTAAAAGTCCGTCTGTCGCACCGAATTCAGAAACTACACTGGCAGAATTTACAGAACCGTACATCAAAGATAGTCCAATATTCAAATCAGTTCTGTTTAATGCTCCGCAGAATGTCGAAGCAAAAGCATCACCTGCTCCAAGAGTTGATACTACTTGTGATGGGAATGTCGGGCAGAAATAGTACTTTTTGCCGTTGTAAGCGTAAGCTCCCTTGCTTCCGTCAGTAATTACTATAACCTGATATTCCTGAACCTTCATAGTTTGAAGCATTTTCTTTATATCAGGGTGAACAAGTTCCTGAGAGAATTTTTCTGTTTTAGTATCAGGTCTTACTTGAATCCCTGTTGCCATAATAGCTTCTTCTTTATTCATAACAACAACGTGAGCATATTTTAAAATTTTATCTAAGTGTTTGCGGCCCTTTTTCAAACTTGTTGTACCGGCATTAAAGCAGATGCTTAAATCATGCTTATGCGCATAATCAACAAGAGGTTCAATAACAGCATTTGATTCTCCGTTTAGTGGTGCAACATAAATAAATTCAGCATCTTTTATTGCATCAAAATCGATTTCTTCTTTTCTAATAAGAGCATTTGCACCTCGGTGAGCAAGAACAGTTCTATCACCTTGAAAACTAACTAAGATTATAGAAAAACCTGTTGAAACATCTTTTTTTTGAATAATATGTTTAAGGTTTACTTTATGTTGTTTAAAGAAGTGCATAATACCCTCTGAATAAATATCATTACCTATTTTAAAAATGGCGGACGTATCAAATCCAAGATTAGCAAAATTGCACGCGGTATTAACTCCACCACCGCCAACTCTTGACGAAAATGATGATATATCAATCTTTGAGCCATAAGGATAACTCATAAAATCTCTGTTATGGTCTTTTGTACATACTGAAACAATATTAGCTTCATCACACTCTACAAAAACATCTACCGTTGCACTTCCAATTGTTATAACCTTGCACATTCTTATTCCTCCATTTTCTTAATTATAAATATTAATTATGTAATTCTAAACTTCTTTTATATACAGAATTTTTATTGAGATTGAATAACGTTGATAAAATAACTGAAATATCTTTGTCGCTGTATCCTTTATTTTTTAATTCTGTAATTTTGTAATCTAACTCTTTGTCTGATGAATTATTCTCGGAATAAACCATACATACAATTTCGCCCTTAATTCCGTCTTTAAAGTAATCTAAGATTTCTGCTATTGTACCATATTTTACTTCTTCGAACAATTTTGAAAGTTCTCTGCCTATAGAGATATTAATATTGCCCCTTATGTTTTGTATTATTTTTAGTGTTTTTAGTATTCTTTCCGGTGAATCATAAAAAACTAAATTATTGCTGCAGTTATTTTTTACCAGTATTTGAATTTGTTCTTCGCTGCGTGGAATAAACCCAACAAATGTAAACTCTTCACCTTTGCGTGGAATTTGTGACAAAAAAGTAGTAATTGCGCAAGCCCCCGGAAGTGATGTAACAGAAAAGCCGTTTTTAACCAACTCTTCAACAATAACCTCTCCAGGGTCACAAATCATTGGAGTTCCTGCGTCTGAAACGAGAGCAATTTTTTTCCCGCTTTTTAATTCTGAAAGAAAAAAATTAACCCTTTCCCTTTCATTGTACTTGTGGTAAGAGATACATTTTGTTTTTATATCATAATGATTGAGTAGTTTTTGCGTGGTTCTTGTATCTTCGCAAGCAATTAAGTCAACGTTTTTTAAGATATCTATTGCCCTTAAAGTGATATCTTGAATATTACCGATAGGAGTCGGTACTACATAAAAATCAAATTCACGTGTCATAAGTATATTATTGCATGAATATACGATTGTTAATATTAGAATAGTTATTTTTAAATTTTTATGCTAAATTAATCTTATGTTAGTTTCCGTAGTAAATAAGATTAATGAATTAAATGAATTTATTTTTTCTCCTATTGATAACTTAGTGGAGAAGTTGCCTTTCGCTGATTGGGTTTTAGATGCAATTTGTGACAGCTTGCATTTATTACCGTTTTTGTTTTTGGTTTTTGTAATTATTGAATTAATTGAGTTTTATTATGCGGATAGAATTAATTCTTTACTCAAAAAAACAGGTAAAAGCGGAGTTCTTGTCGGAAGTTTAGCGGCTATCATTCCTCAATGCGGATTTTCTGTCATTGCGAGCAGCTTGTATTCCAAGCGAATTATAACAAGAGGATGTTTGATTGCCGTATATTTAGCAACTTCAGATGAAACAATTCCAATCTTGCTGGCAACCCCAACTAAAGCGTATCTTATAGTACCGATTGTTGCTGTTAAGTTAGTAATAGGTCTTGTTGCAGGATATTTAATTGATATAATAAGACCGCAGGCAGTTGTCAGAAATGATGATTTTTCTGTCGAAATAGTTGAAGAAGAAGGTTGCTGTAAACACGATATTGAACACGGGCATAAACGTGAAATCATATTGCACCCTATAATGCATACAGCAAATGTTTTCGGGTTTATATTAATTATTACTTTAATTCTCAACTATTGTTTGGAAAGTGTTTCAATAACAAACCTGCTTCAAAGCGGGAAATATCTGCAGCCCATCGTTGCGGCTTTCATCGGTTTAATACCAAATTGCGCTATATCAATAGGTGTAACAATGATGTTAGTAAAAGGCTCAATAACTTTTGGCGCTGCAATGAGCGCATTATTATCTAACGCAGGTTTGGGCTTATTAGTTTTATTAAAAAATAACGATTTTAAAGATACAATGAAAATTATCGGATTTCTTTTATCAATCAGTATTCTGTCAGGAATGCTGTTAACATTGATTATGTAATTGAGACTGCGTGACAAATAG
>CADBTL010000050.1 GCA_902797575.1 uncultured bacterium | reverse complement strand
TGGGTGCGTGGCGCAGTTGGTAGCGCAGTTGACTCTTAATCAATTGGTCGTGGGTTCGAGTCCCACCACACCCAAATTTAAATATAAAGAGGGTTTTAACCCTCTTTTTTATTGCGTAATTTTACCTCAATTTTGTCCTTTAGGTACAAATTTAGGTACACTAGTAATTATTTTTACAAAAAATTTACTATGATATTTTTTGTAAACAAATGCTTTACACAAGATAAATATATTTAGATATCAAGATAATTAACTACTGCGCTAACGGTTTCGGTGTTAGTTGTCAGTAATACTTCCTCTTTTGATTCAATGGATTTACGTTTTGGGTATAGATACCCCATTAAATCAAGGTTTATTTTAATTTTTAAGTCAATAGGTACTCTATCGCTTTTAAGTATCTCTAAAAGCGATTCAGCAGGGTTATAATCGCCAAAAAGTTCAATAAGTTCTTTTGTACGCTTGTTAGGAGTGCCTTTTTTACGACCTGAATGTTCAGGTTTTGGCATACCTTTATAAAATCTACCGCTATTTACCGCTACTTTAGTGTTGTTTGCGGTAGTTTCATCATTATTTGTATTGTCGTTCAAATCTTCCATAACTCTATTATATCAATAGTTATGGTAGATTTTATCTATGATTTTTCTTCATTCGCTTGCAAATATCATCTGTTAAATTATCTTCAGAACAATATAAGACAATAGAACCCCAGTTACTTACTGTTCCAGTTTTAGCATATCTTTTTAACTCAGCCCAATCGCTATAAGTTTGTTCTTTTAATTCATATATAAATTTTCTGTTTCTATCTCTAATAAATTCTTTATCAGTCATATTTAAAACTTTATAATCTCTATTGCTATGAGATAATACCAATTTCATAGTATATCCACCACTTCCACCACCTAAATATTTAAGAATTGGTGCATCATCTAAATCTAACCATGCCGGCACAACATCACCAATTTGTGTACATGTTATTTTATGAAATTTTGAATTATATTCGCAAGTTACATCCCAACTAGAGATATAAAAAGTTTTTGATTGATTATATAAACTTATAGATAATATTATCAAGCCGATTACAAAAATTATACCTAAAGTAATCAATCCGTATTTTTTATATTTTTTTTTGTTTTTTATTTCTGCATTTTCAACATTTTGTGTAACTTGTGTCATTTCTTCATTTTCCATACTTCTACCTCACTATTATTTACCTAAATATACTATTCTTAAACCTTAGAGCCTTTGCATACATGTCAGTATCATTAAGACGTAAAGAATCATCTATACATAAATTTATTGCACTAAATGCGCCGTATGTATCACCTAAATTTTTCTTTATTACTGCCATATCATATTCTTGTTGTACTGTATCATAAAAAGTACCATTACTTGTATAGTCATTCAAGTATCTTAAAGCCTGCTTGTAATTTCCTAAACCTAAATAAATTTGATAATATAATTCGGTAATTCGTGCATCTCCGTAGTTTACTTTTTCAAATTTTTTAGTATCTGCTAAAGCATTGTTATATTGCTTTAATTTGATATATAAATCAGCACGAGCATAATATAAGATTTCATCAAAATTTTTAAAACTCATAGCTTTTGTATAGTATGTTAATGCCGTTTGATAACTATTCAAATCTTCATAACAGTTTCCTAGTAAATGATATAAGACACTTAAATTTTTATTACGTGCCTCTATCTTTTTTAATTCAGTAATGGCTTGTTTGTATTGTTCATTTTTTACCAATGTATCATTTATTAAGTATACCTTTTCTAAATCGGTGTAAACGTTTCCTTCACTTAGTCCATTTATGGCTTTCATTGCCATTTGATAGTTATTAGTAGAATGTGCAAGAACTTTGACAATAGAATCCGGCAATTTAAAAGTTTTATCTTTTTCTGTCACTTTAAGAAATACTTGTAACGCATCGAAAAATTTTTCATTACTTACTAATATAAGACCTTTTAATTTCAAACTTTCCAAACTATCAGGATTTACTTTTAATACTTCTTCTATATTGGATAGAGCAAGTTCATAATTTTTTAATTGAAAATAACTATATGCATTTGCAAAATAAAAAACTATTTTAGTTTTTTCATCTTCACATAATATTAAAGCTTTAGGTGTAATATCTATGATTTTATCATATTCTTCTTTCTTTTGATATATTTCCAACTCACCTATATACAATAATAAATCATCCTTGTCGTTACTTATATATGAAGCCATAGCCTCTAAAATATGAATAAGTGCATCATCATAATATCCAAGAGGTAATTCATATAATGCTCTATTCGTGAGTGCTTGTTTTTTATTTTTTGATTTAGCTATATATCTTTGCTTGTGATTGTCTGAAATTTCCCAATATTCTCCGATTGTTATATCTTTATTTGCTTGATATAACTTATCAGCATTTGTTAAATTATTCAGTATCTTTATCCATGTTTCCGGTGTATCAAGTGGTTCTTTTTCTTCTTTAAATGCTGTAAATAAACAGTCCCATTGTTTAATTGAGAGCGGTTTATCTATTGGTGTTTTTTCTAAAATGTTTATACGTGTTTCAATAAATTCCTTCTCTAAATGTGTAGATTTAAAAGCCTTATCAGAGTACTCTAGTGCTTTTTTATAATCATTTTGTGCTAAATATAACTTTGCGAATTCATTAAACAAAAGATATTTATTATCACAATCATTTCTACTTAATCCAGTTTGTAAATACTTTTCTGCGTTTGTATAATTTCCTTTGTTCAGTTCAATATCGGCTTGTAATATATCATATTCTATTGTTTGCTTATCAAAATCTTTTAGAGTGCGTAAGGATTTTGCAGCATTTTTATATTTTGTCTGTTTTATATTATTTGCAATTTTGTTCAAATTAGTGTTTGCAGTTGATTTATATGAATCTAACACATAATCATTTGAATAAGCAAATACACTATTATTTACAAAAAAAATAATACCTATTAACAAAATCATTTTTATTTTCATATAATACCTACCTATTTTATATTTACGTAATTTTTTGCTTTTACTTCTATAAGCTGAACTCCGTATTTATCGCATAAGATTTTTGCACGATTGAAATATATATAATCCTTATCAGACTTTAGAATAAGCACTAAACAAGGCTTTTTACCTGTGTTGTATGAATACCAAAGAGCTTGCCCAAATCCCTCATACCATTTCTTTGCCCAATCAAACTCGCAGGCATGAGTTTCTGTTAAACAATCCACCCTTGTTTTATCAGGTAGTACATATTCCTCTGTACCTTTGCAATATGCGTGAACATAATCAGCCTCATGCAACTTTTCTTTTGTCGGTAATAAACTATCGCCATTCTGATTAAGTATGAATATCTGACACAATACAGGTATTGTAATCAGTAACACTATGATAATTATAAGTATTATTGCAAATTTTTTCTTCAAATCTTACCACCACATACTTTACAGGGTCTACCACCATTTTTAATAGCTGTTTTCTTATCTACAGAAGTACAATTTTGTGTACATTTTTGCGCCCATTGACAACCTGGTTTATGATATTTTAGTGTTTTCCAATTAAATACAACAGTTTCTGCAAATACCGTCGATACTGTCATAAAAATTACAAGAAATGTCATTATACTTATAAGTATCTTTTTCATAAAACTCCTTATATTTTAAAATTTTTGCTTATCGTATACAACTTTTGCCCTGTTCTATAGCCTTTGAACAGAACTGTTACATGCCCAATTTTCCAATATTGTAAAAACATATTTTCAGTAGCTTTTTTAGTGTCATAGTCTAAATTGTTCCATGTATATTCATCAACTTGTATTTCAAGAGCTTTACCGTATTCATCACTTCCCAAATCTATAACTTTTTTGAATATACCTGCTTTTTGAAATTCATTGATATAACCTTCAATTTTTTGAATTTCTGCTTGATTATTGATTTTTTGCTGTTGAGTTTGCACTTGTTGTGTTGTAGATTGATTATTTACGTTAGAATCTGAGTTCATTGAATTAATACAACCTCTACATATAAAAAAAACAACAACACAAGTAATAACTATATGTGCCATAGTAGGTTCTTTTTGTCCTGACATACTCATCCTTTCCATGCCTGCAGGTACAAATTTTAGGCATTATTTTTCTATTATACGCACAATTTATTCGTTTAGCAACAAATTATAGCTAACTATTTGCGGTTAAGACTAATTCATATTTATTGTCAATTACTTCAAAATATAAGAGAGGTTTTTATGTCGCAAATTAAAGAACTTTTAGGAAAAAGAATAAAAGAAATTAGGATTTCTAAAAAATTAACACAAGAGCAATTATCAGAACTTACTAATATTGGTGCATCAAGTATTAGTAAAATTGAGAGCGGTATATATCACCCAACAGACGATAATTTAGAAAAAATCGCACAAGCATTAAATATTGAACCTTACAAATTATATATGTGTAACCACTATAAAGATACACAAGATTTGAAAAAGGATATAAATACTATGATAGAAAACGCAAGTGATGATGAAATCAGACTTGCGTATAAGATTTTAAATAGTTTTCTTAATTAGTTATACAAATAATTATTTGTGGTGTACCTTTTGAAAAATGCAAAAATTTTTGTGAGCAGTTGGACATTTTAAAACAAATATGTTTTGTCACCCCAAGTTACTTTTTTATATCTGCAAAACCTACCCCTTAGACCCATTGTTATACTAAAAGCATTACCATGCCGGACTTTTGGTAGTTCCTTTAATAGTTCCACATCTACCCTTTATGCCCATTGAGTTTCTTCTGTCCGGTCTTTTACCTCAAAATCTCTAACATCAAAACCTATGCCATCTAATATATAGTCTGTAGCTTTGTAATCTCCCTTTATACAGTTGCCCAAGTTGTAGAAATAATCTACCGCATATTCAACACCATCAATAACAATCCAACCTTTTATATCATCACTCTCACTCCGGTTAGTTTTTACTATTATATGATAATCCTTTTTGCCACTTGAATTATAGCGTGGTGCAATGTTTAAAGTGTTTATTGTTTCTGCCGGTTTTTCTTTATTTGTGATAGTTTCCGGCATGGAGTCCGGATAAAACATTTTTGTCATTTCGTCTAAAATATCGTCAATCATTGGAAATCCTTATATAAATTCGATAAAGGGTAGTAACAGATTTATTATTGGTATTACCCCAAATACCTCTGTTACTACATTTTATCTATACAATGGGTACAATCCGTAATTTTTTATAAATAAAATTTGAATTTCATACCACCATTCGTAACCCTAACAAGTCTGCCATATCCACAATCTGACAGGATTTCAAGAGCCAATCTTGCCATTTGGGTAGTTCTGAAAGTTCCGCTCCGATTTTTCTGAAGTTTAGAAGGGCTGATTTCTTTGAGTCGCTTAACCCTTAACCATTCTAATGTATCCATAGCTAAAGAATTTGAAGAAATACCGGTAACAATGCTTGCTACCCTTCTAAAAGACTCAATAAAGTAATGACTTAACCTTATAGCATTTTCAACAGTAGTATGCGATATTTCATCACCTTTACAGCCGTTTAAACAATGTAAAATCAATGAAAATCGTGCTACATAGTCGGTCTGTTTTTGTATGTATGTTTGCATTAGCTCCGGTGTTGTTGGTGCTTTTTTCCACATTACAACAGTTTTACAATACTTTTTAAATTCTTCCTTTGCTTTATCGCTGAATTTGTATGTTTTTAGTGTAGTAGAGTTATATAGTCGGTCATAAATAGCTTCTAATGGTGCTAATGAACAATCTTCGCTCACATTATCAACAATTCCGGTTTCTTCGTAATCCGTACAAGTATATAGCCATCTTTCAATCATGCCGTTTGATGTTTCAAAATTCCCATGAAATAGTATTTTATTGAGTTTTGCCGGCTGAATTGAGCCTAAAATGTTATGGCTTGGGGTTACATAAAAATCCTCGTTATTGGTTTTTCTAATATAATGAAACGGCTGTTTTTTCCAAGATTGTAGGTAGTATTCTTCATCATCACCTCTGCCGGATTTGTATTGTCCTAAACAGTTGAAAAATGAAGCCAATTCATCAACAATAACACCTATTCCACGTCTTTCATTTGCGTTAATTGCCATTACAAGCGTTTCAACAGTAGTGTTTTGTACTGTTAGCATTTTACATTTTGGGTTTTGTGGTGGTATTGGTAATTCTGCCTCTTGGTTATTTTTTCGTAACTTCTGATATTGTTTGAGTTCAATTTTATACTGCAACATCTCTTGCTCGTATTTGGCTTTTTTCTGCCGGTATTCTTCCGCTAATCTCAAATCATATTTACTGAGAATTTTTGTTACCAATCCAAGACAAGGAGTTTTCTTTTGTGAAGGTTTACCAACAAGAACACCCCATAAAATAGGATTTTCAACCCAAGAACCATCGCCAAGTATGTCAATTTGATAAAAACCATCCATAACTGTGCTTGCTCCAACAAGTGCAGCTACGGCAATATATTCAAGTGGCGCATCCATTTTCTTTGCAAGATTTGTAAAGAGTAATGCTAATTCCGGCTTGAATACATTTATCGGAAATTCTAATTTTTTCGTACTTTCACCGGATAAAATCTTTTGAGCCTGTTGTAACGTGATTTCTTGAGCATTATTGTATAATTCTCTAAATGCTTCAACACCATTTGCGATAATAAAATCGTCAATTCCTTTGGCATCGCCTTCAGGTAGTGTAAGTATTTTAACCTTTGCTTTTTGACTTCCCATGAGATAACAAGAAAATGTATATAATGCTCTTTTTACTTGTTCCTTTTTCCACATATCAGAATCAAAACATAATATAACAGTTTTACCTTCCCACTTGGCATTCAATAAATCCGGTATTATATCTTCTTCGGCATCTGATTCATACATTAAAGAGTGTTCTTTTTCCTTCAAATAATCAACAATTTGTTCTGGTGTCATTTTTAACAGTTCATCGTAATGTATTGATTTTTTCCAACTCGTTACACCGGATATGGCAATACAAGGAAAGCCCTCTTGCGTAGCTTTTATTGCTTTCTTTTCGCCTTCTGTAATCATAATAGGTATGTCTTGATTTAAAAGGGTTTCAATAGGCAATATAACAGGTCTGTATAATCTTGAATTTTGACCGGTTGGCTTTAAATATTTTTTACCGTCAATTGGTTTCATTACCTTTTTATTAAAATAATTTGATATTTTATCTTCGTATAGCTCCGGATACATAAAAGAATAGCCATTTTTTGAAACATCAATTGATGATTTATTTAACATAGCCATAAGGGTATTGTCGTTAATTGCACTATTGTGCATATCCTCATACATAAATTTAATGGGTTCTTTGTAATCCGGATATTTTGATATAATAGAATTAAGGTCTAATATTGTCATATTATTGAGGTTTGAGCCGCTAATGCAAGCGGCTCTAGTTTCATTATTTGTCATTTTTTGCTCCTTTTATCTATAGTCTTTAAATCCATCGACTTTAAAAGTATCTTCTGTATGATGTGTGGAAAAATCCGCAAGTACAAAACTTTTATGATTTTCTACAACAAGAAGCTTGAAGTTATATTTTTTGCCAAAATGTAGTAAACAAAAGTCTTGCAATGATTTTTCTACCCTGTTTTTAAGTGCAAGTTCAGCATTTGATAATAAATTATTATTTTGCATAATTAGCTCCTTTATTATTAGAGTTTTCAATCCAATCTAATAGTGCCGGCACTTTGATATATAAGCGTTTTCCGACTTTTCGGATTACCAAATCATTGAAGCCGTCAGTGTTATAAAATCTTAATTGTCTAATACAGTCCACGCTCGGAAATTGCATAAAGTCATTGAACTTGCTCAATGGAACAAATTCAGGAATCGAATTTGAATTTAACATTGTATTGTCCTTTCTTGTTAATTAGTCTATTTATTTAAAAGCTTTTAAATTTTCTTTCATATTTTTATCGTATATTATTTTTAAACGGGCATATGTTTTTTGGAACTTTTATATAAATACAAAATAAGCACTAAAATAGCCTATTTATATAAAAAATAGGCTATTAAAATTTAATATATAAAAAATCCAATATTTTAATTTTTGTAACAATTATTTAAAATACTTATTTAATACAAGTTTAGCGGCATGAAAACTGACATTTAAACGTTTTACAACTGCATTCATATAATCTTTCGGCAAATGTCTGAAATTATTAAATGTTAGGTATGCTTGCATATAATTTGATACAGTAATACAGTCCATTGGGTCGTAATCGTTTTTATATGAATCACTTATTTCATCAATTATCAACATCATTTTTTCTTTTATATATGTTTCATCTGTTATAATAGATTTTTTTATAACATAAGAATAAAATTTTTGAAGTATTAATGGTAATTCTTCTTTTGATGCATTACATATTTTTTTGCAATATCTTTGTAATTGCTTAATTTTTCTGCGTCGTTTCTCTTTTTCAGACACTTCAATAATAGTTTTTCCGTTTTCTTTGATTTGTAGCTGTCTATGATATCCCATTTAATATGTGCCCCATATCTATTATTTGTTTTTGTCTTGTATTTGTCTTGCTTTCTTTGCCGTTAGCTTTTTTGTTTCACTGTTTAGCCGTCTTGCTACTTTTTTAATATCTTCTTCCGGTGGTAAGTTTTCGGGATAGATATTACGGTCTGTTAGAACTTTACGCACATCTTCATTATTTTTAATATGCTCTTTTGTGATTTTATCTTCATTGTCTAAGTTATTTTGATTAGTATTAAATGCTGTGATTTCATTTGCAAAATCTTTAGCTTTTAATGTGATTGTCGGCAATACATCCGCAAGCGGTTTATTATCGGGAATACCAAAGTCTTTTTTCAAGTCCTGTGTAGATTTTCCAAATAATGCTTTATCACCCTTGCTTTTAATTCTGCCAAATCCTTTATTGTCAATACCTTTTTCATATATAACTTTACTTAAATTTTTGTCGCTTTCAGTAAGTTTTTGTCTTGCTTGAACTCTCTCCATTTCAAGTAATCTTTGCTCTATTACTTCTTGTTTACGAGTTTGAACTGCAAAATATGTTTGTGCAAATGCTATAACGGATTTTTTCGGGTCGCCATTTTGTGCTATAAGATAACAAGCATAACGAGTTAACCTATAATCCTTTTTCTCTTTTATAGCACCAGAGCCGATTTCAACCTTTTTGTTGACTTCAACAAAATGGTCTAAAATATCATGCCCACTGTTTTTGCAGGCTTCCTGTGATTTTAAAACTACTTTTTCAAAGTTTCTCCATTCGGTATATTCTAACAACTCCTGCAGCTCTCTTGCATACCAAAATTCAATGCCGTTTTCATCAGTATGCATATAATCTTCAAAACTTTTGTGCAACTTCATTACTAGTCTTTTTTCCATTATTTTATCCTCTTTTTTGTTATTTTTCTTTATAGATTATTATTCAAACCGTTACAATTTGTCACGGTTTGCTATTTTGCTTTTTTAGAAACAGTTTTGCTCTTTATAATTGGTTTTGTACCGTTAATCATATATTCGGCAATATGGTTCATAGGTTCTCTTAAACTTTCGCAATCTGCGTGTGTGTAACCTCCTGTTACGGAATCAAATTTATGTCCTACAATTTTCTTTGTAATTGATTGGTTTGTACCTAATAATGATGAAATACTTATATATGTATGCCTTAAACCATGAAATGTGATTTTTTCATACTTCCACTTGCTGACTACATCAGGATAAAGCTTATCAATCAAGTGTGCGTTTTGCTTTCCTTCCGGTGTCATAAATAAGTAATTATCTTTTAATCGTCTTATTTTCTTTGCTTTTGCTTGCTCTTGAAATGCTTTTAATTCGGAATATAAAACATCAGGTATAGGGATTGTTCTATCCTCTCCATTTTTAGTATTTAAGAAGTAAATAGCCTTGTTTTCAAGGTCGGTGTTTTTCCAAGTTAGGTTTAATATTTCACTTTTTCTTGCACCGGTAGTTAATGCCATAAGTACGCATAGATACAATTCATAATTAACTAACCGGCATGCGTTCAGTAGTGTTTGTCTTTCGTCTAACTCTTTTAACCACCTTTTGCGCGGCTCATTCTCTTTAAGTTTCAACTTTGCACCTATCATTGGATTGAATTTGATAATCTCATATTCATCAACGCAATAACTTAAAAATGTGCTGAAATATGCTAAATATCGATTTACGCATGAGTTTGAAATAAATTCATCAGTTGGTTTACCCATGCCAGCTTTACCTTTAATTGGTACTTCCTTGTGTTTCTTTTGTAATTTGTTTCTACAAGCCTTTAAATCAGACCTTTCTAGTGTTCTAATAGGTAAACTGCCGATTTCTTTTTTAAACCATTCTAAAGATGCTATGTATTTTCTGCGTGTATCTTCATCTTTTTTAGGGTTTCCTTCACTAATATATTTGTTTATTGCTTCAGCAACAGTATAATTGTGTCTTTTTTCCTCTTTTCTGTATGTTCCGTCATCTATTTGCGATTCAATATCACTAGCCCAATTTTCAGCAAGTTTCTTGGTGGTTTTTTCTTGATTACCCTTTACCGGAAATGTTTTAGTCAAAAACACACCTTTATATCTAACAATAGCCTTAAAACTTACGCTTTGCTTGTTGTCTTTTTTCTTTTGTGATGTCAATTTAACTACTGTAGCCATTTTTAATCCTTACTTTTAAAATTTAGGTACAAATTTAGGTACACAAAATTCAAAAATTTTCAAAAAATTCTAAAAATATTATAAAACACAAATGGCTATAATTCAAGTATAACTTTATTAAATATTTTTTAATCTTTTTGTAAATTTTATATTGCTAGAGACTCTTAATCAATTGGTCGTGGGTTCGAGTCCCACCACACCCACCATTTAAAATAAAGGCTGGACAATAATTCCAGCCTTTTTTATTTTTTATAAAATACAAATTTTTATTAAATTTTACATCTGTGTACTAAATGTGTACTATTATGCGTACACAAAAGTATCAAATGATATAATATACGCACAATGTTATAGGTTATTTTACACAAGTTTCTTTATTTGATTTGCTATGAAACAAATATAGACTGTAACCTAACCCTAATGCAGCTACTGCAATTACCGAACCATATTTTATAAATTTAGATGAGTTTAATTTATTTACTTCACTTACTAGTGGTAGAATATATTCAACATCAGCAATTTTTAAATCTTTATTGAAATTTTTAAGTTTTAATTTAGAATTTCTTGGCAATAAATATTCACTTGCTCCCAAAAAAGCTCCTTTTGTTCCTTTTGGCAAGTGTATTCTTATTATGAATGAATCTTTTTCACTAAATTCTTTTGGAGTAATATTCAATCCGACTTTTTCCATACTAAAATCTCCTTTGTACGGACAACATTAGCGTGAAAAAAGAATTAAAGCAGGAAAATTTTACAAAACAACACAATTAGTCATTTTTATTAAGATGACTAAATAATGGTAAATCGTATATATTAAAATCTTGTTGCTCCGAAGGTTTATTATCATGATTAATTGCATACATTTGTCTTAATACTGTCCACGGTGATGGCAATTCGCTCGTTGTATAACCATTAAATAATGCTATGTCGTCACAAAGATCTAATAAAACTCTGTGTTTATTATAATAATACTCTATTTCATCTTCTTTATTTGGATTAATCTCAAATAAATCCGGTCTAGCTTCTTTTATTGATAGTAATATAGTTTTTACAGATGGCTTACTTTCATATTTAGGAAATTCAGCGAACCCCTTAATGTTCCTTTCCATATAACTTTCAAATAAATTTAAAGCTGACAAATACTTACTTTTGTTTTGTTCGTAGTCTCTGAAGTTATAATGAGCAATTGCATTTCTCAATTCTAATAAAGTGTTTCTACCATTTTGCAATGGCCCAAATTTTTCAGGAACTTTATGATAAAAGTTACTAACGATTTCTTCTTTTCTAAATTGTTCACAACATAAAATTATGAATAAAATATCTGAAAGATACATTATATTTACAAGTTTTATAAATTTTTGAGATTCTTGTTGAATTTGCGGATTTTTTAATATTGCTAAAAAGGAGTTACCTGTTTTGTGATTATACCTTTCGAGACGATCTTTGTTAAAAAAAAATTTTTGAAATTCTGTTATTACGGTATCTTTATAGCATCCAAGAACAGATGAAATTAATTTCTTTTTCATCTGCATTTCTAATCGCATGATACGACAGTATAATTTGGAAAATTCAAAATAATATCTTTCAATCATAAATATATTTTACACTAAAAAAGTGTATGCATAAAGCATACAC
>CADBTL010000049.1 GCA_902797575.1 uncultured bacterium | reverse complement strand
TCGGTCTTCTTTTAAATGGAGCGGGAGACGAGGCTCGAACTCGCGACATCCTCCTTGGCAAGGAGGCATTCTACCACTGAATTACCCCCGCATAGTATAGTTATATAATACATGCTTATAGTTGAAAGTCAAGAGGAATTTTGTTTTTATTTTCTTCTATTATTCAACAAGAGTAAATCTATGTGTACCCTTTTCATCAACTGTCTCATTCCACATACTTACCGGTCTAACCCAATTATCACCTGTTTTTAATGGTTGATACACAACCATATCTTCTAATGTTTCCGAATGTTTTGCAAAACCTATTACTTTATATAAATTTCCTTTAAAATGCTTATATACTCGCCCTATTATTATATTTTCCATTTGTCAATCCCTTCTTATTTTCTATAATGTTATTTACACGCAACATCTTCTTTATCGGTAAAACCGTCATAATTATTATCTATACCGTCACTACAAGAACCGATAGAATCCTTTCCTTCTGCTCTTGGTGTATATTTTAACCATTTATCAGGAATTCTGTTCCACTGATATAAAAAGAACTTCTTATAATATTCTGCAGCTTTACTATCTTCAAGTACAATCATATTTTCGTCATTTCTGTTTTCACCGCTGTTAGAAAAATTCATTGAACCGATTATTAAATATTTATCATCTATAATCATGGTTTTTGAGTGCATTTTTCCTGCATAGTTTTCTGATTTTACAAGAATATTCGCATTTCTGAGTTCTTTATGTTTGGAATGCTGCGTAGATGCATTCAAAGCATCAACTATTATTTTAATATCCACACCTCTGTTTTTTGCATTTATTAGTTCTGAAGTTATTCTTTTTTCCGTTATTACAAATGAAGGTATATAAATATAACTTTTAGCATTCTTTATTAATGGCAATACTCCGTTTGTTATACCTTTATCCTGCGGAGAAAAAAACAGCGCTATATTTTTATCTTTTTTATCTAATACAGATATTTTATCGTTATGGAATTTTCCGCTATACATCTGCTCAAATTCCTGTGTATAAAATTCGGCAATTTTAGGAGAAGTTAGGACTATAATTGAGTTAGAATTATAACCTGACATATCTGTATGAGATAAGTTTGCAGAGCCGGTTATAACTATATTTTTATCAAAAATATAAAATTTGTTATGCATTGTATATCTTACATCCTTTGAAAGTTTATCACTTTTGCTTGATGTAATAATTTTTAGCAATTTTGAAGTGTCAGGATATATGTTATTTCCTCTTGAATCCTCATCGTAGATAAGACGAATTTTTACACCCCGATTTTGAGCATTGATTAAAGCTTTTTCTATGTCAGGAGTTGCTGAATAACCGTATATTGCCATATCTATTGTATATTTTGATTTATTTATATTTGATAAAATTTCCTTACAAATCTCGGAAGAACAATTTCTATCAGGTTTTAGCTTTGATGTTAAATCTGATACTATTATTTTGTAATCATCATTTTTAAAAACAGGATTAAATAATATGTCATAAACTGCTGTTTTATTTTTAGACTTTGTTATGTGCTTTATATGGCTTTTTCTGACAACAATATAGTTTTTAACCTTTTTCCGATTATTTTTTGATATCGGATAAGAAATATCGCTATCCAAATCTAATATTACAAATTTTCCTCTTCGAATATCGGATAGCTGCTGATTAAATCTGTATGCGTTTGCAGGTTTTTCATTTTCTATGCAAAAAGCAGAATTTTTGAATTTTGTCACATAATCAAATTTATAGTATATAAAATGTTCGTTATCTATAATTACATTACGCCCTTCAATAAGATTTTTTGCCCAATATTTACTAAAATTACCCAAAACAAAAGCTTCATCTTCGGTTATACTTAGCTTTTCGGCAAACCTTTGATTTTTTAGCGTATAATCATCATCAAAAAACTCATAACCTTTTATTGTATGTACATCACCATTTCTAAGAATAAATTGTACCGGAGATAAAACTTTTTCAACATATACAGATTTTGTCTGTTTAAATACAAAACTCCATATAAAAAGCAACATGAGAAATATTAATAATACACTTATTCCGAATATTTTTTTTCCATTCATCTTTTATATTATATATAAAAACTTGAATAAACAGAAATATTAATTCAAAATCAAATTAGATTCCGTAATTTTAACTTGCTGTATTGTATTAAATTCACCCTTATCCAATAATACAGTTATATAATTCCCTGTTACACCCTTTAATTTACCCGTATGTTTATCAGGTCTTTTTTCTATTAAAACTTCTTGAATAGTACCAATATTGCGTTTTAAAAAATTATCGTATTTTTCTTTTGAGATACTTTTAATGATATCTGCTCGCTGCTCTTTGATTTTGTCGGACAAATGTCCTTCCATAATTTCTGCAGCAGTCCCCTTTCTTATTGAATACGGGAAAACATGAATTTTAGAAAGTTTAGATTTTTTCAGATTTTCAATCGTCGTACTAAATTCTGCTTCCGTTTCACCAACAAATCCTGCAATAATATCACTCCCGATAAACGGAAGGTTAAATCGTTCATTAATATCTTCAATCTGCTCCAAATAATGTTCTACAGTATAATGTCTGTTCATTCTTTTTAATGTCAAGTTACAAGCTGATTGAAGCGATAAATGAAAATGTGGACAAAACTTTTCACTTGCCTGCAAAAAATTTAACAAACCACTATCTATCTCAAATGGGTTAAGTGAGCCTAATCTATATCGATGTATTTTGGTTTTGGCTTCTATCATTTTTAACAAATCCAATAAAGATTTATCACCAAAATCTTTGCCCCAAAGACCAATATGAATTCCGGTTAAAATAACCTCTTTATACCCTGCATTAGAATACTTATTAATTTCATCGATTATAAAATCAGAATCAGCGCTCCTTGATTTTCCCCTGCCAAATGGAATAATACAATAGGAACACCTGTTATCACATCCGTCTTGTATTTTCAGACTGATTCGTGTTTTTGTCGTATCATTCAACACAACTGGACAAAATTTATTTTCGACCATTAAATCCTTAACAGCATATTTTGAAGTTTGACTTAATAAATAAGGTAAATTAAATTTATCCTCATTCCCAAATACATAATCTATGTATGGTTCTTCCAAAAGTTTTTCTTTTTCTATTTGCGCAATGCATCCTGTTAAAACTGTTTGCAAACCCATAGAATGCGCGTGGCGCAGCAAATAAAACGCTTCATTATCACTTTTATGTGTAACGGAGCAAGAATTTAAAATGTAAAAATCTGCATTTTCCATTTTATTAACTTGTTCATAACCTGCATCAACCAATTTCTCCGAAACAATTTGCCCTTCAAATTGGTTTGATTTGCATCCCATAGATTTTAGATAGAATTTTTTCATACTTTACCTATTAATTTAACAGATTTATATGCTTTCAAAATTATATTTCTGGCAGATATTGCCTCCGCCTTGGTTAACGGCATAATGTCTTTTAGCGGATAATCTATTCCCAAATTTTCGTATTTAGGAATTGCCATATTGTGGTAAGGAAGAACATCTAATGCTTTCACATTATCAAGCGTTCCGATAAATTCACCCAACTGCTTTAAGTAAATTTCCTTATTGTTTAACCCAGGCACAACTACATGTCTTACCCATATCGGAATATTCTTCTCTGATAAATATTTTGCAAAAGCCAAAATATTTTTATTTGAATGACCTGTCAACTTTTTATGTTCTATATCATCTATATGCTTTATATCTAATAATACTAAATCCGTATATTTTAGCAATTCGTCAATTTTTATCGTATTGTCCGGATTAAATAATACACCTGATGTATCAAGCGCAGTATGAATATTTTTAGCATTTGCTTTCTTAAATAAATCAATAATAAAATCTATCTGCATAAGAGGCTCTCCGCCGGTTACTGTAATACCTCCCCTGCAAAATTCTTTTACACTTTCATATTGAACCAAGATTTCATCTGCGGTTTTTGTCGAGTTTAACTCGGTACTCCAACTATCAGGATTATGACAATATAAACACCGCATAGGACACCCTTGAGTAAAAACAACAAATCGTATACCGGGACCATCAACTGTTCCGCATGTCTCAATTGAATGAATATTTCCTTTTAATATCATATTGTTATTTTAATACAAACTTGAAAGAAAAATAATCCGGCGTACAGCATTACTGTCCGAGATAATTTGTCGAACGTCCTGTTTTCTGGGCACGTATTTTTTCTATTAATTGAACAAATAATCTGTATGATTTAGGGAAATGAGTTGCAATTGTAAACTCTGAAGTTGATTTTCCTGATAGCCACAAACACCCTGCTTCTGCTGCAAACTCATGAATATTTTGAGCGCAATATGTATAATTACTGCCGTCAGCAATACCATTTCTTAATTCTTTTTTATTGTATGCTTTTTGTTCTTCTTCATAAGCCGCAACAAATTCTTTAAATAAAGGCTCTCTTGAGGTATTTATACCGTCAATAATCGTTGACATCATTGCATGAATCATTTCATGCAATAATCTGTCTGCATTAATTTTTTCTTCTATTTTTGTATTAACATTTATAGTATCATTTTCAGGACGGTACTGTGCTAACGGATTATATTTTTCATCTACATCAGCACCTATACTGTTTGTAACTTCAACCGCAAATTCCCATAACGATACATTATTAAAGCCGTTTAAAGCATCAAGAACAGCCTGTTTATTCTCATCATCTAATTCTAATGTTAATTGTTTTAAATCAATTACACGTTCTTCGCCAGTTGATTTATTTTTGATTGTAATTTTGTCATCAGTTCTTGTTATTTTTAGCTCCGTTTCACCTCTTTTTATCATTGTTTCGGATTGACGAACCAAATCGGCGATAGAAGATTTTTTAATATCAAAATTATATCGTCTGTATTCCTGCTCTGTAGCTTGTGCCAGTTCCTCCAATGATTCAATATTGTCATTTTCAACAACACCTTTCCAAATAATCTTTTTTTCAAGATAAGCCTGAAAATCATTTACACCTACATCTTTAAACAACTGCCCGCTCAAGCAATGTTCTTTTAATTTTTCTAAATTAAAACCTTTTTGGAGCCCGATTCTTTCTAGTTTTATTAATGCTGCAGCTTGATCTTCGGATATGTTAACATTGTAAGACTCTTTGAACAATTGCTGTAATTCTTTAATTTCATTTCTTGATACATCATCTTTATCATAATGTTCAACATCTCTTCGTCCAAATTGAGTATGGTATTCTACTTGATATTGGTCAAGGTTCATGAAACGTTTTTTTATATCATTAAAATCATAATCATATGTATGATAATCATATTCCGTACCACCTTGTTCTATGATACGTGCTGCTATATATTCATTTAGCTCAATATTATAATTATCTTTTACAAATTTTTGCAGTTCTTTAACCTGTTCTCTGTCAAGTTTGCCCTGCTCGTATTTATACTGCATGTTTTCTGTTGATTCTATATAATCATTAACTCTGCTGCCTAATTTCGAATAAGTACCTGAATCCCAAAAGCTGTATGCCGTATCAAATTTCACATCAGAATTAACATTTTTATACTCTTTTTCAAATTCCGTAAATCTATTTTCCAGTGTCCTCATATATTCTTGAAGTTTTTCAGACGATAATTTTCCATCCTGATAACTTGATATAAGAGCCGAGAACATTGTTTTTCCACCGTTTTTCTTTCTATAAGTCTCCATAAATTCAACCGGATTTTCTATCGTATTTATTGCCTCAAAATTACCATTTTCAAAATCATCTATTGCACGTTGTAGTTTTTTAGGGTCTGATTTTTTAAATGATTCAAATTGTTTATCATACACAAAAGATTCATAATAGTTTCCGTTAAATATAACTTCAACCTCATATCTGCCTTCAGGAAATCTCTCATCATAATTGTTATATTGTTTCAAATCTTCTTTAATTTTATCAATGTGCTTTTGACGAATTGTCTCGATATCCGTCTTACCGTTTTCTATATCTTCCAAATCTTGCTTTGTAAGACTGTAATGATGCGTAACATGTTCTATATAATTCGGCTTATTATCTTCAACAAATTCAGAATTCCTCTTTGGTAAACCTTCTACTTGACCTTCATCTATTATTTTTTCCATTTCTTGAAAATCTTTATCAAAAAAACGATTATAACCGGTTTTTTCGGCTATTATTTTAAACAACTTTTCCAAAATAGATAATTCTTTCTGAGAAACTTCCCTATAACCGTTTTCATCTTTTTTACCGTCATCAATTTTATAGAATACAGTATTTAAATATTTGTTTGTAATTCCCAAATATTCCCACGTATCGCCTGCATTAATATTAACTTTCGATATTCCATTCCATTTGTTAATATATTCAAATTCCATGCTTACCTCTATCAGACTATTTTTTTATATATATCGGCATTTTTTTTTAAAACTTTAGGGGGAAATAAGAAAAATGACAAAAATTTTCTATTCAATTAGGCATTGTCATTGAATTTTAGCTAATTGTAAAGATTTTTATTTTTGCTTAACAATATTAAGATGTATGAAGAGCATGAAATCTGTGAAAAAGAGACTGCGTGACAAATAGAAAAATGACAATTTTTCATTTAGTCACGCAGTAGACCTTAAGTGTGTGAAAATAAGGCTAGATGCGGGATAGCGGATTTTCGGTAGAGTAAGGACGAAATCCGAAACTCGTAAGGTGTCGGTCGGACGTTTTACCTCTCACAAAAACATTCACTGGATGTTTTTGTTCGGCAGAGTGCCGACACCC
>CADBTL010000048.1 GCA_902797575.1 uncultured bacterium | reverse complement strand
GTCATTAAAGAGGCATCCGAGAAATGTGATGGAATATTAGGAATTCATTTAGAAGGAATATTTTTAAATCCGCTAAAAAAAGGAATTCATAATGTTGAACACTTTCTTGCTCTAACAGTTGAAAATTATAAAAAATTAGAAGATGAATTTATTAAAATTGTAACACTAGCTCCTGAATTAGATAAAGGTTTAATAAAATATCTAAAATCTTTGGGTATTAAAGTTCAAGCGGGCCACTGCGTTGGTTGGGCTGACGGTGAGAATAAACCGGATGGAGCGACGCATATGTATAATGCAATGGCAGGAATTAGTCATAAAACTGAGTCTACCGCACTATCAGCAATACTAGATGATAGTGTATATACAGAAGTAATAGGTGATGGAGTACACGTTAATGATAATGCATTAAAACTTTTGCTCAGAGCAAAGCCTGTAGATAAGGTCTTATTGGTAAGTGACTCATTACCATTAACCAATAGTAAGTTAAATGAATGCATATTTGCGGACTCCAGAATATTTTACGATGGTAATAAAGCGCGTTCGATTGATGGAACAATTGCGGGAAGTACCAATTTGTTACCTGATATAATAAAAATTTTGGGCAAAAAACAATTATTTAATCCTAAGTTTATCGAGAACACATACAAATATCATAAAATTGAACCCAAAGGTGAAATTATTTGGGACGAAAATTATAATATTGTAGAAAAGAACTTTTAAACAGTACATTAGCATATGGAAAGCAGTAGAATTTATGTTATAATAAGTACATGAATAATCAATCAAGGGCTATGCGTAAATTATCAAATGCATTAAATGCAAATGATATGAAATCAGCAAAAAAAATAATAATAACTGAGTTAAAAAATATTTTATCTAAATATGAGTATAATTTTTATTTAGGTTTAGTTTCAGATGATAATAATGATAAACTAAACTATTATACAAAAGCAATTAAAGCTAATCCGGAATTTGCTGATGCATATATAAACAGAGGTCTTGTAAAAAATGAATTACAAGATTATGAAGGTTCGATTGAAGATTATAACAAGGCTATAGAATTAGACCCTAAATGCTCTTTAGCATATAATAACAGAGGGTACACAAAACATAAAAAAGGTGACTTTGAAGGAGCGCTTTCTGACTATAACAAAGCAATATTGTTAAATCCAAAGTTAAATATTGCACTTGATAATAAGGCTAAGTTACTGTCAGAAGTTTGCTTAAAAGATGATAGTGAATTTAGCACCAAATATTACTTAAGTTTGGGAATCCAAGAAATTAATAAAGGGAATTTTCTTGAGGGCATAAAAAATGTTGATGAATCGCTAAAATATAATGATAAATCAGATATAGCATATTTTTATAAGGCTATAGCATATCATAATTTAAATAATGTAGATTTATCCTATGAAAATTATACTAAAGCAATAGATATTAACAAAAAAATGATTGATGCATATTATAACAGAGGGCAGCTTGTATTAAAAGACAACCCGAAACAAGCATTAGATGACTTTGTAACTGCAGTTGCACTTGATCCGAAGTTTATTGATGCATACTATGCAATTGCTGCAATACAAAAGAATTTAGGTCAATATGAAAATGCGATAAAGAATTTAGATAAAATCTTAGAACTGGAACCTATGGCAGTTAATGCTAAAGCGTTAAAAAAATTAATTATTACAAAGTATATGAATAAATAAGATTTATCATAATTAAATTCGTGCTAGAATCATAATATGAAAATATCGCCTTTTAAAGTTGAAGAGTGGATGAATCAATATGAGAGCTCTGCTCTTTATGATTTAACAACAACTTGCATAAAACCTTTAACAATAAGTGAATTATGCAAGGATACTAACATTGATATTTTCGATGTTCCGATGGGATATGGAGATATAACAGGCTCTGAACGCCTAAAAAACAATATAAGTCTATTATATGCAAATCAAAAAAATGAAAATATAACAGTCACCCATGGCGCAATTGGAGCTAATCAACTTATATTTAATTCTTTACTTGAAAAAGGGGATGAAGTGGTTTGTGTTGTTCCAACTTATCAACAGCATTATTCATTACCTGAATCATTGGGTGCAAATGTAAAATTATATTTCTTGAAGGCTGAAAATAATTGGCTTCCTGACTTAGATGAATTATCTGAGATGGTGAGTTCAAAAACAAAACTTTTATGCATTAATAATCCAAATAATCCTACCGGCTCAGTTATACCCAATTGGATGCTTGATGAAATTGTTAATATTGCGGAGAAAAATAGATTTTGGATATTATCAGATGAAGTATACAGAGGTTTGAATATAATTGGGAATCCGTATTCACACTCAATTGCCGATTTATACTCAAAAGGAATTTCTGTAGGTAGTATGTCAAAAACATATTCATTACCTGGATTGCGTTTAGGATGGATTTGTGCGAGAAAAGATTTAATTAACGAAATTAATCACCAAAGACAATATAATACGATAAGCATTGGAATCTTAGATGATTATTTTGCATCAGTAGCATTAGAAAAAAAAGATATAATACAGCAAAGAAATTTTAATATATTAAAAAATAGTTTGAATCAATTTACGGATTGGCTTGTCTCTGAACCATTTGTAGAATGTGTCATTCCCAATGGTGGTACTACAGCATTTGTTAAATATAATAAAGACCAAAAGTCGAGAGATTTATGTAAACGATTACAAAACAGAACAGGAGTAGCTTTGCTTCCGGGAGAAACTTTTGAGGTTGAAGGATATTTAAGAATCGGAACGTGCGCTAACAATTTAAAAGAAGGGTTAACTTTGTTTTCTGAATACTTGCATTCTTAATAACTTGTGCTTTGTATTTAAAAGTTATTTCTTGAATATAAAAAAGACTGCAAGAATTATAAAAACAAATCCAATCAGGTAATTCCATTTAAACTCTTCTTTTAAATAAAGGACTGAGAAAAATGCAAATACCGTAAGTGTTATAACTTCTTGTATTGTTTTTAGCTGTGCTGCATTATAAACAGAATAACCGATTCTATTAGCCGGAACTTGAAAACAATATTCAAAAAATGCAATTCCCCAACTAACAAGAATAACAATCAATAATGGCATACTTCGATGTTTTAAATGACCGTACCATGCAAACGTCATAAAAATATTTGATATTAATAGAAGTACTATAGGTGATAAATATTTAATCAAATTTTTCCTCCACAGAATTATTTATACATTTAGAAATGTCTTTCTTTTGGGTCAAGCAGAGTTGCGGCAAGCTTTTCTGAACCGCTAAATTTTCTGTTTCTTAATTTATTACTTGCAGTTTCTTTATCATAGTCTACAAAATGATGCTCGAATACACATTTACCGTTATTTACATTTATTGTTAAATAGCAAGATTTAGGTTCTGGTGTAAATGGGCGTCCGACGCTGCCTACGTTTATAACCGTCTTTTTATTCTTTGTCTGGAAACCGCACGGAATGTGTGTGTGACCGCACAGAACAACATCTGCATCAACATTTTCAAGCATTTGGTCAATTACATCAATCGGTGTAGTCGGAAGGATATCTTCATTATTTTTTCTTGGTGAACCATGAGTCAACAAGAATCTTACACCTTCAACCATAACTTCTAATTGAATTGGTAAATTCTTCAAAAATTCTTTTTCGTTATTATTAAGTAAATCAACATCATTTTTTAGAGCTTCAGACATTATTGGAGCTTTTTCGTTTAATGCATTAAATACATATATACTATAGTCAGCAATAAGCAAATCGGTATTGCCTTGAATCATTGAATAATTTTGCTCATATTCTTTTGACATAAAAAACTGTACTGCTTCAGCAGGCTGCGGTCCTGCCATTGCATAATCTCCTAATGCAAAAATTCTTTCACAACCCTGTTCTTCAATATCTTTTAAAACGGCGTTAAGAGCTTCCATATTTCCGTGTATATCTGAAATTACTGCTATTTTCATATTAATACTCCAAATCTTGTAACTAATATTTTTATGATACAATCATTTTATGATAAACAGAAGAAAATCAAAACAAATTCAAATAGGAAATGTAAAAATTGGAGGGGATGCACCTATAAGTGTTCAATCCATGTGTAACACCGATACAAGAGACGTTGCATCAACATTGGAACAGATTAATGAACTTGCTGCTGCAGGATGCGAAATTGCAAGATTGGCAGTTTTAAATAAAGAAGCAGCCGAAGCAATAAAAGATATTGTAAAAAAATCTACAATACCGATAGTTGCAGATATTCATTTCGATTACAGGCTGGCTTTAACATGTATTGAAAATGGTGTTCATGCTTTAAGAATAAACCCAGGTAATATCGGTAAAAGGGAACATACAATTCGTGTTGTAGAAGCGGCAAAGAGTCATCAAATACCAATACGAATAGGAATAAATGGCGGCTCATTAGAAAAAGAATTTGCACAAATGGACTTACCGCTACACGAAAAAATGGTATTAAGTGCGTTAAGACACATCGAAATACTTGAAGATTTAAATTTTTACGACACAAAAATATCTTTAAAATCTTCTGATGTTTTAACAACAATTGAAGCATATAAACTAATGGCACAAAAGGTTAACTATCCGCTGCATATTGGTGTTACTGAAGCAGGAACACTTAAAACAGGATTAATTAAATCATCAGTAGGAATTGGTTCTTTATTAAGTCAAGGTATAGGTGATACTATCCGTGTATCACTAACAGAAAAGCCCGTAGAAGAAGTCCATGCCGGATATGGAATATTAAAAGCGCTGGGCTTACGTTCAAAAGGTGTAAATTTTATATCGTGTCCTACTTGCGGAAGAACACAAATTGATTTGATAAGCTTGGCTAAACAAGTAGAAGACAGATTTAAAACTCTGGATATGCCTATAACTATTGCGGTAATGGGGTGTCCAGTTAATGGTCCAGGGGAAGCAAAACATGCTGATTATGGAATTGCCGGAGCAATAAAAGAAGGGTATATATTTAAAAAAGGAGAAATTATTGCAAGGGTTCCTGAATCTGACTTGATTAATTCATTAGAAAATATTATAATGGAATCGTATAGTTCAGTTAAATAAGAATGGGTGTTATGAAAAGAAATTTATTATTAATTTTTGCCTTGTTCATGGCAGTAGGATTAAGCGCAAATGCAACAGTGACTGTGGAACAGTTATCAGAACCTGATTATGTTTTAAATAGCGGCTATTCTGAAGCTACCGCAGAGGAAGTTATGATAGCAAAATACAGAGCTAAAGGGCAGCCTTCTGAACCTGTATTTGAGCGCAAACATAATGCATTTGTAAGATTTTGGAGAAATGCATATGGAATTTTAGATCCAGCATTTGATACGGATGAAAGAATTCATCACGATATTCACATGTCTCCAAGTCCAAAAGATTTGTAATTTTGATTACAGTATGAAAAAATGATCTGCGTTATGCAGGTCTTTTTTTTTCATAATTAAAACTTTTTTAAATGGGCATAAGCAGCATCCATTGCTTTTTTGCCCATTTTACCAAAATCAATTGTATACATTGTACTGTCACCGATTTGTATAACGTCAGCTATATGCCCGATTCCAAGCTTTTCATGAAACACACGTTCTCCTACATTAAAGAAATATTGGGTAGTAGCATTTTTTAGAGCCTCATTCTCTTCTTTTTTGCGTTTTATGTCTTCTTCAATCTTTTTTTGTTCTTCAATTTTTTGTTTCATTGGGTTATTTTCCCAAAAAGCTTTAAGTTTTTCTTCTTCTTTTTGCTTGTTTATAGGACTTTTATTTACTATTGCACGGGATGGTGTGCGTTTTACTACAGTTGTTGTTTTAGATGTTTTCGGTGCTGTAAAATTCGAACCGAAACTGTTTGTAGAAGACTTATTATTGTTACTTGAATTTGGAGCAACAAAATTTGAACCAAAAGTGTTTGAGGGTTTAACATATCCGTCAGATGTAAATGATGTACTGTACCCACCTTGAGAATTCGATTTTTTTACTGATTTAACAGCACTTCTAAATGTACTTCTGTCAGAAGAAAAATCAGAATAAGCAGATTCCTCTTCATCAATTAGATTTGAAGGTATTTCTTCTAAAAATCTGCTTGGTGTGTAGTATTTATATTCACCCCACATTTGTCTTCGTTTTGCTGTAGTTAAATATAATTTATTTTCTGCCCTTGTCACACCTACATACATTAATCTTCGTTCTTCTTCCAGTTCCGCTAGTGTATTTGAGCATCTTGCAGATGGGAATATTCCTTCATCACAACCTGCTAAGAATACAATTGGGAATTCCAGTCCTTTTGAAGCATGTAATGTCATTAATGTAACATTGTTTGCAATTTCATCCATGCCGTCAATATCAGAAACTAGAGAAACTTGTGCTAAGAATTCTCCCAAAATGTTATCTTCTTCTTCCGGTTCAAATTCATTTGCTACGTTTACCAATTCTTGTAAGTTTTCAATTCTGACTTCATCTTCATCAGTATTAGATTCATGAAGCTCTTTAAGGTAACCGCTTCTTTCTAAAATTAACCCGAGAAATTCCGGTAAAGAGTATTTATTTAACGCATCTCGAAATTTTTGAATCATAGTAGCAAAATCTTTTAATTTTGCAGCAGTTCCGGATTTGATGACAGAGATATTATCAACATCCAGTATTGCGTTATAAATGCTTAAATCGTTATCATCGGCATATTCTTGCAAATGTTTTATAGTGGTTTCTCCGATTGCTCGCTTCGGAACATTAATAATTCTGCGTAATGATTGTGAATCATCTGGATTATAAACTAATTTTAAATATGCAATTGCATCTTTAATTTCTTTTCTGTCATAGAATTTCAGTCCTCCATATATTCTATATGGTATACCTGCTGCGATTAACGCTTCTTCTAATGGGCGTGATTGATTATTTGTTCTATATAGTATTGCAAACTGATTATAATTATCAGAGGTATCCCTTATTGAATTTACAATGTATTGCGCCTCATCTGCTTCGTCTTGCGCCTCATATAAAGAAATCTTTTCTCCGTCACCTTTCTGTGAATATAATACTTTATCTACTCTTTCTTCATTATTTTCTATTATTGCATTAGCTGCGTTTAAAATGTTTGCAGTTGAACGATAATTCTGCTCAAGTTTAACGACTTTAGCGTTTGGAAAATCGTTTTGAAAATTCAGAATAATTCTAAAATCAGCACCGCGCCATGAGTATATAGACTGGTCAACATCACCTACTACACATAGCGAGCGTGTTTCCGGTATATTCCCTTGTAAATTAGTATAAAGGGCTTTGACAAGTTGATATTGAGCTTGGTTAGTATCTTGATATTCGTCTACTAATATATGTTGAAATTTTTTATAATATTTCTCTCTTACTTCTGAATTCTGTTCAAGAAGCTTAACCGTAATTAACAACATATCATCAAAATCTATTGCATTATTGTTGTTTAAAGTATTTTCATAAAACTCAAACACTTTGGCAATATTTTGAGATTTAAAGTCTCGTGCAAATGTAGCAAATGTATATGCGTCCTGCATCTTGTTTTTAGCATTTGAAATAACGGCTTTTATTAATTTTGGCTGATAAATTTTATCATCAAGATTTATTTTTTTAATAGCTTGTTTTATGACAGCAAGTGAATCAGTTTCATCATATATTGTAAAATTTTTATCCAACTTTTTACCGGATTGGAATGAATAATTTTCGATATCTTGTCTTAAAATACGTCCGCATATGCTGTGAAATGTTCCTACCCACATATATTTAACTACGTTTTCGCCAACCATTCTTGATAAACGTTCACGCATTTCTTTAGCGGCTTTATTGGTAAATGTAACAGCAAGTATTTTCCCTGCAACGGCACCGTGTTGAATCATATATGCAATTCTTGATGTCAAAACCTTAGTTTTTCCGCTGCCGGCTCCGGCTAATATTAATAATGCACCTTGCGTAGTTTGAGCAGCTTCTGTTTGCTCTTTATTAAGTCCTTCTAAAATATTTTCCATTCCCTATTCCCAAAATTGTAATTTTATGCTATCATATTCAAGCATACAAAAAAGACGTAAAAAAGACAATACAATAAATAGAAGGTGAACAAATGATTGAAATTATTGATTCTATAGACGAAAATGAACAACAACAACCATCTATAATGGTTCCTGTAGGTGATATGGATAAAGTAGATAGTGCACCTGATACCGTAGATGAATTAGCACTTGAACTTGCCACAATAAAACAACCTGCAAAAAGAATTGCAATCATAGGTTCAAGAAATTTAGCTATAACACATCAACAAATGATAGAAACATTAGCAACTGCGTTAGTGCAACAGGGTAATACAATTATTACTTCAGGGGGTTCGTGCGGTACAAATGCAGCAGCAATACGCGGAGCGATGAAGTCTAATCCTGATAAACTTGTTGTTATTTTGCCTCAAACAATAGGACAACAACCATCAGATGTACAAGACCAATTAATAGGTGTTCCTAATATAGTTGAGCATTCAGATCGTGCAATGATGACATTAGCTGATGCTTCACGTGTTTGTAACAGAGAAATTATTGATGACTGCAATCAAATGATATGTTTCTTATCACATACCAGTAAAACACTTCATACTGCGGTAGAGTATGCGGAAGAAAATCATAAAGTTATTACAGTTTTCTATTTGGATTAATTTATTATGGATTTATTTAAAGCAATAACAGGTAAAAATCCTGTTGAGTATGAAAAGGCGGCACATGAGCTCATAAATACTCCTGATGTTGAGCTGTTTAAAAAACTTGTAAAACAAGACGATTTCTTATTCGATTTTGTCAAAAACAATGTTGCAAAACGCATAAAACAAGCGTGTAATAAACAAAATTTTAAGAATATAATAGAATTTACAGAGTTCTATTCTCCGTCATATGATGTAATATTTGCAGAGATTTTGATTGAATTTGGCGGCGATGAATATTTTAATAGGATGAAGAACTTGTTAATAAATGGTTCTGATTCACAGAAAAAATATGCATTGAAGTATTTTTCATATATCAAAGATTCAAACATTGATGATATATTACCATTAATTAGAGAATACTCAAAATCTAAAGATGAATATATTGCTAACAATGCCATAGAGGTTTTATCTGCATTCAATGATGATGTATCAAAAAATGAGGCATTAAGTGCGCTTGATTCAGATGATGAATTTGAACAATATAACGCAATCAAGTTTTTGGTAACATATGGAGAGACAGAAGCATTAAATAAAATTATTGAAATAATGAAAAAATCATCTCTGTCCGAAAATATTGCATCTGAGATTCTTTATTTAATAGATATAAATACTTTGTTAGAATGTGATGCAGATAATGCAATTTTAGTATTATGTAATATTATAAATGCAATTCCGGAGATAATGCATCCAATAACCATAATGGATTATAATTTATTGGAAATCTTTGAGAAACTTTATCATGAAGATTTAACGAGTTCATCGGCATTGCTGTTAAGAATGGCTAAGGAAAAATTTAACTCATTGACCGAAAATGAAGAATATTTATTTGATTGCGATAAAAATACGAAAGAATATATAAATACGATAAACGCTTTTTTTAGAACTGTTAATGATAATAAGTTAAATAGTTTGCTGTATGATGAATTATATGAAGATAGTGATTTTGTTTTCTTTGCGGTAGATTATGTAAACGATGTTGAGGAGCTTGAAACATTACTTGATAGTTCAAATCAGACATTGCTATTAAAAGTATTAACACGCTTGAAAGAAAAGCAAGTGTTGTCTGCTTCTCACAAAGAGTTGGCGCTAAATCATATAACAAGTGATAATATAAGGCAAATTGTTGAAGTACTTTAGATATAAAATTGTATTTTTCTGAAAATTTGGTAGAATTAGAAATATGCGGACGTAATTCAGTGGTAGAAGGGGTAAATGAAGCTTGACGGAGTTTAATTAGACTACTCAGCCAAGTATAAAACAACCTTCCCAAGGTTTTAAGGGGTTCTCTTCATATCTTTCACATTCTACACAGTCTTTACAAATCAAGCATTTTGCCCATTTTATATATTTCACAGATTTCACATTTTTCACCTGTTTTACGAAAAAATGTTATAAAAATGTTATAAAAAATTTTTATCATATTGATTCTGAATATGTATCCAAGAAACTCTGTTAATCAAACTAAAACCAACATATAATGAGCACGATTTTCAATAGTATATGACATGTTCTTGGAGTATATATTATATTAAATTAACTGTAATGTATTTTCAATCTTATTATTATAGATTTGAAAAATTAGTAGAATATATTAAGCCACTTGCTTCTGCTTCATTTGTATACATTTTATGTAATGTCTTTGCATATTCTTCTGTTTTCATATATTCATTTTCAAGTTTTCTAAATTTTGTTTCTAATAAATCATATTCTTTTTTTAAATTGTCTGGATATTTTGTCTTTTTTTGTCGATATTCATCAAAAAGTTTTTCTAACTCTAGATACCTTTTATTTTCTTGTTCAGATAAAACTTTTTCTCTATTATATTTATCTTCAGCTTTACTAAGTTTAAATTCAGTTAATGATGGTTTTGCAAATTTTTCTATATCAAATATTTCTACTTTATTAAATTCCCCTTTACTATTATAAGCAACATAAGCTTTTATATTATGACCTCTTAACATGTAAATATCGCCTGGTGAACAACTTAAAGGTAAAGTAATTCCTTTTCCAAATTCATCAGGGTGCCCGTGTAATATAATTATATCTCTCGTTGTATTCAAACGTTCTTGTGTCGTTGTTAACTCTTTTAAACCTTTTAGGCCTTTTATATCAACACTAGTTGCTCCTCCTTTTACTATACCAAGTATATCAGTACCTTTTACTGCAACAGCAACTTCTATTTGTTTATCAGTAGGTCCTTGCAGTGCCTCACAAATAGTTTTTCTAGCATAATCTATTGCTCCTTGCTCTGTTTTAAAACGAATTGTTCCATCTGCAAGTTTTGTTCCGAAATCTTTAATATCACTAAAAGGTGTATTTTCTTCCCTTTTTGGTTTATTTGGTGCTTCTTTTGGTTCTGATGGTTTATTAGGTTTTTCTGGCGGTTTTTTTCCTCCTTTACCAATAATCTTTTCCCAAAACTTTTTTAGAGATTTTCTTTTGTATATTCCAACCCCTATTAAAGTTAAAGTACCTATTCCTATGCCAATTTTGGCACCATCGGAAAGTCCTTTTTTCTTTGATGATATTTCAACTTTGTCTTGCGGTATCGGATTGCTTTTAAACCAAACATTTGTTCGTTGCTTATCGTTGGGTAAATCCGATGAAGAGGATAAGGGGTTATTTTTAATACGATTTATTTCTATAGACACAGTTCTGCCTTTCAAGTTTTTTACAACCTATTTATATAAAGTATTTTTCTGTTCAGAAATTGCTAAAATATTATGAGATGTTATAAAAATCTTAAAATAAGAATTTATTTACCCTCTGAAATGTTTGTTATACAATAACCATATGCGGACGTAATTCAGTGGTAGAATGCAACCTTCCCAAGGTTGACGTCGAGGGTTCGAGTCCCTTCGTCCGCTTTTTTAGTTAGAAGATAATATATGAATGGGACGAGAACCACCAAACGTAGTTTGGTCAGGGTTCGAGCGACTTGTGAGCAGAGTGCGTAGTATTTTTGCAAAAAAGAACGTAAGTTTCTTTTGAAGCAAAAAACGAAGACACGTTTAATGCGAACAAGTCAAGACAGTCCCTTCGTCCGCTTTTTTAGTTAGAAGATATAAAAATACAAAATAAGTTGAAAATCTAAAAAACTGTAAACAAATGTTACAATTTGATTCAAAATATTAAAGATTTTGCGAGAATTTGCCGATAAATAAATAGTAATCTAGAAACTATAAGTATTACTATGGGCGAATTTGATATGCAATTAGAAAAAAAAGAAAAAATAAAATTAGAGTTAACTTATTAAAACCAACACATATTTATAATGTATTGATTTACTGACAAAAATTATTATATATTATAAATATGAGAATAGTTTTGCAATTATTATTAATATCATTTCTATTTATGCAGTTTTGTTACGCTGATACAAATAATTATCCTCAGCAGGCTGGTACTCCAAAAGGCTTTTATGATGAGATCGATCCTGATTCAATTGATGAAGAAGAGGAACAATACAATATAAATAGTAAAAGCAATGATAATAGTAATAGTCCGTACAAACATTTTTCTCAAAACAATGAAACAAAAAACCAATCCGTAGAAGTAAAACCAACTAAAGACTATGCAAAAATATATAACAGTCTTGAACCGGCATCGCACTCATATTTACACGGCATTGATCCTGATGAATACTATGATTCACAAAACGCAGCTTGGTCAATTTATCCGCTTTTAAGGCTAAATTCTCCGATTTATTTTAAAAATCAAACAATAGAACCAGGATATTATCTTTTGACACCAAGAGAGCACAAGAACAAGTGGTATATTTTACTTAAGCAAAACGGAAAAGTTGTTCATATTATACCTGTATATGAAAGAGCTTATACACCTGAACATTTTTATGATGAACATATTCCGAAGCCAAAACTTACCAAATCCCAAAAAGTTCATATGGGAGTTCTGAAAGTAATCGGTAACAGAAAACACGCAAAAAGACAGGAACCTATTAAAAGTTTTCTTGAAGTAAATGACCTAGATAACTATTTTATATCAATTATCATTTATTACGGCGGTCATAAATACTATACACTATTCCGTTCAATCAGACTATAATCAAATTACATGCAGAATATTATCTGACAGTCGAGCAAATTTACCAATCGGTAGTGTAATTTTATCTTTATTATGGGTAATTTTAAACCCTGATGATATTGGTACTTTTAAAGTTATAGCTAATTCATTAAAGTATGAATCCAACCATTCAATATTATCGACTCCAATAAAATCACCAAGGATAATACCTTTGCATTTATTTTTGAATTTATTTATATTGATAAGCTGTTGAAACATCTTATCAATTTTATAAACAGGCTCATTAATATCTTCTGCAAAAAATATAAAATCTTTATCAGGTAAAAAATCTTGACCGCAAAGTGACACTATAGAAGCAAGATTTCCACCAAATAACACTCCCTGAGCATTCCCATGACTATATATATATTCTCCTTTATACGTAAGTGATTCGCAATTTAATGCTTTAAAAAAATTATCCGATGTATAGATGGATATGTCATCAGAAAAATCTGAACATGCCATAGGAGAATGATAATTAATAATTCCGGTCATTTTATAAATCATTAATAACAAAATTGTGGAATCTGAATATCCGCACATAGGTTTCGGATTATTTTTGATTATTTCATAGTCAATCTTATTAATTAACCTAAGATTTCCATATCCGCCTCTTGCGCAAAGTATTAACTTTATTTCCGAATCTTTGTAAAAATTATGCAGTTCAAGCACTTTATCATCATCACTGCCGGCTAAATACCTATCACAATCATAAATATTCTTAGAAAGCTTAATTTTATATCCTAATCTTTCAAGATATACCTTTGATTTATTTACTTTATCCTGTTCACAGTCACCTGAAAGTGCTATGATACCTATTGTATCACCAATATTTAAGTTCATAAGTTTATAATACCATAATTATTGCATTTTATGCACAATATTGGTAGAATTTAATATATGAGGGATTATGAACCATATTACACTGAAGACGGCTCTATAGGGCTTTATTCTTATGCTGATAAAGATGTATATCACTCCAAATTCGGAGCCTTGACTGAAGCATGGGAAAAATTTGTATTGCCTTCTGATATTGATAATCTTATTACAAAACAAGAACAAATAAATGTTTTAGATATATGTTACGGTATTGGATATAATACAAAAGCCTTAATGAGTTACGTAATTGATAAAAATTATAAAAAAATTAAAAATAAAAATATATTACAAAAATTACACAACTTCGTTTCGATATATAACAATAAAAATTCTAACAAAAAACAAAATAAATTATTAGTATATGGCGAATCGATAGAGAATAATAATGTAGATAATCAAAAATTATGTAAAGTAAAAATTGATTGCTTAGATATTAATGAAGAACTTATTAAATTATCTCCTTTATTCAAAACAATAAAAACCCCAGGAGAAATTTATGCAGATATTGTTCCGAATATTTTTACTTGTTTTGATACGTATTATAAGTTAAAAAAATTTTTCGAAAATGCTGCATCAATATTTTACCCTCATAATAGAAAAGAGATAAATGAACTTTTAGATATAAAATTTAAAAGTATGCATATTGATAAAGAATATAAAATTAATCCAATAGTAAATTATATTCTTTTAAATAAATTATATACCATTTTCGAAAATGACTACTATAATAAAGATTTAAAAAAAATATTAACAGACAAACAAACTTCCAAGTTTTTTGATAAGTCTTTGATAAAATATGCGAAATTTAATCAATTTTGGGGATATAATTTATCATCCAAACATCTTTTATCGACCTTCTTACATAATATATATTATAGCAGTCTATCGAGACGTTATAAAAATACGAATTTTAAGGCTGCAGAGAAGCTGTTTGACATAAATTATTATATAAAAGATGCAAGAAAGACTGTAAAGGAACAAAGTGCGATATACGACCTTATATTCTTGGATGCTTTTACATATACAAAAGCTCCTCAATTATGGTCAGTAGAATTTATTGCAGAATTATATAATCATCTTTCTGAAAATGGATTAATTCTTACATATTCTAATTCTGCACAGATTAGAAATACATTTTTAGAAAATAATTTATATGTTGGGAAAATTTACAATAAAAAATTAGACAAATTTATCGGAACTATTGCTTCAAAAAATAAGACAAAAATTGAGCATCCTCTAACAAATTATGAAGTAGGTTTATGTAATACAACAGCCGGAATTCCATATCATGATCCAAATTTGGCATTTTCTAATAAAGAAATACTTGAGCTAAGAGAGTACGAATTTAAACATAGTAATCTTATGAGTTCGTCAAAATATATAAAAATACGTTCACTACGAGGTGATAATGAATAAAAATTATGATGTTATTGTAGCAGGAGGCGGCACTGCAGGATGCGCATTTGCGTACACGGCAGGCAAATTAGGTCTCAAAGTGTTATTAGTTGAAAAAAATACATATTTAGGAGGTTCGATTACCTCATCACTTGTTATTCCGGCAATGAAAACGTCTTCAAATGCGATAAATACTGATTTTTTTAATAAATTATATAGTGAATTAAGCAAAATCAATGGTTCTATAACATACCAAGATGGCAATAAAGGTTGGTTTAATCCCGAATTAACAAAAATAGTTCTTGATAAACTCATGTTAGAAGCTAATGTTGAAATTTTATTTGAATCAAAAATTCATGAAATATCAAATAAATTATGTGGATATATCGTAGCGATATGTGATAATAATTTAAATTCAAAAAAAGATGTATTATTGGAACATATCGAAACGAAGTATCTTGTAGATGCAACCGGTGATGCAAAAATTTGTCAGAAATTAAATTGTGATTTTTTAAATACTGAAGAGGAAGTTCAACCTGTTAACCTTAGATTTATAATGTCAGGAATTAATATAAATAAATTCAGTAAATGGCTAACTAAATATGACAACGATAGAGATGTCACAACATGTTGCAGTGTTGATGGATATATTATGTTATCTACGGCTTATACATGGGACACAACTAAAGAATGGGCATTAAAACCGCTGTTTAAACAGGCTATTGAAGAAGGTATCATTACAGAAGAAGATTCTAATTATTTTCAAATATTTTCTGTTGCAGGAACAAAAGACTCAATAGCTTTTAATTGTCCAAGATTGCTTGATTCTAAAGGAACACGTTCTAATTTATATTTAAATGGACGTCAGAGTATTCATAGATTATCACTGTTTTGTAAAAAATACTTACCGGGATTTGAGGACGCTTATATATCATCCATTGCAGATTCTATAGGAGTTAGAGTGTCAAATAGAGTAAAATGCAGATATGTATATACAAAACAAGATTTGATATCCGGTAAACGATTTGAAAATCCTGTTGTTATCTCTAATTATCCGATTGACATTCACTCATCTGCAAAAAATAAATCTAAACTGGATAAAGTTTATCAGGAATATCAATTACCCTTAGAATCATTAATTGTAAATGACAATTTATTTGTAATTGGCCGCTGCATTTCTGCAGACTTTGAAGCGCAAGCTGCATTAAGAATTATACCTTCTTGTTTTTCAATGGGTGAGGGATTAGCCAAATATATTGCTAGTGTAAAAGGGGTTAAAAAGTCAATATAACTTCCCATCTTGAATATTTGAGATTCAGGATGGGGATGTTATTACTCATACATTTACCCCTACCCCTTTTACACTAACCGGAGTAGCTTAGTAAGGCTTCGTCATACTTCATTTACCCCTTTACCCCTTTACCCCTTTCGACTTTTTCAGCATCCTCTTTTTGTAACACTTTTATCTGCTCAAGTTTACAAAAAATTACAATAAATGGCAAAAAGCAGATAAAAGAATACACAGTCACAAATATTTTAAATATAATTGCTATATAAGATTGTTTATTGTATCTTAATTCTGTGGGTAATACAGTGTTGGATTTCAATAAAATTTTGAAAGAATGCGGAGTTGATTCTGAACCTCCTGATGTTGTATTGAATAGAATTAGCTCATTAGACGAATTTTATACATTTGATCAAATTGTTGATATTTATAATTATATATTAAAAAATTACATAAATTATGACTTATTAGCCGGTGTTATAAAGCTTTCAGACAGTCACAAATCTTCATCAACAATGCTTATTTTAATTGATATTCTATTAAAAAAGTGTGCAAAATTAGAAGATATTGATGATTATGTAAATTTAAGAGTATTGTGTATAAAAGCTATTGCAAATTACAAAGATACAACAACATTGAACATATTGCTTTATTGTTTAAACAATAAAGAAGAGAACTATAAGATACGCTTAACTTGCGCAGATGCTTTAGGCAGAATCGGAGATAAATATGCTGTTAAGCCTTTAATAGATGTAGTAAAGGATGAAAATGAAAAATCAATATATGTAAAAGAATCCGCAACATTCGCTTTAGGTTTACTTGGTGATATAAGCGCTATAGAACCACTGGTTTCAATTATGGAAGCAAAACAAGGATTGTGGGATAAGTTTTCTTTTTTAAAAGAAAAAATTGTTGAAGCATTAGGTAAACTTAATATCAACAACACAAACGTTTTAAAAGTATTTAAATCGTCTTTAATGGACTCATCACCTATGGTAAGGATAAATACGATTGAGGCATTAATGAACAGTGAATATGATGAAGCACCGGAATTAATAAGAAAAGCGCTGCATGATTCTGATGAAGAAGTGCAGCGGAATGCACTAATAGCACTCTTTAATCTGCAAGGTGAGGATATTTTAAATGAAGTCATTTCACTACCGGTTTATTCTAAATTTTTAAAAGAAGAAGCGGAATACATGCTATCTGAATACGTTGATAATCAAGAAGAGGATGATTAATTGTGAAAAAATCTATAATTTTATTATCAGGAGGATTGGACTCATTAGCTGTATTAGGCGCTTACAAAGATGAGTATAATATTGAACTTGCTTTAACATTTGACTATGGACAAAAAGCCGTAAAACAAGAGATTATTTCATCTAAAAATTTAGCAAATTATTTTAACATTAAGCACAAAATAATAAAATTAGACTGGCTAAAGGAGATTACAAATACATCACTGGTTAATAAAGATGAAATTCCTACAAACAACTTGGGAACAATAGAGAGTGCCAAAAAAGTATGGGTTCCAAATCGCAATGGCTTGTTTTTAAATATTGCGGCAGCATTTGCCGATTCACAAAATTATACTCACATCCTATTTGGAGCAAACAAAGACGAAGGTAATACATTTCCTGACAATACTGAAGAATTTAGAGAAAAAATATCTGATATATTTAAATATTCGACACTGAAAAAGCCGCAAGTAATCGCTCCCTTGATAAATTA
The DNA here is from genome assembly GCA_902797575.1 of uncultured bacterium. Lineage (GTDB taxonomy): Bacteria > Cyanobacteriota > Vampirovibrionia > Gastranaerophilales > Gastranaerophilaceae > CAG-196. Next base: position 2,360 of record CADBTL010000048.1, on the reverse strand, counting down.
CACTAAGAATGATATAGTAAAATTGTCGATAGATAAGAAACTACCGCTGAAGTTCGTTTGGAGTTGTTACAGAGATGGAGACAAACATTGCGGAGTTTGTGAATCTTGTAAACACATTAAAAATGCGTTAATAGAAAATAATGCACACAATTATTTAGAATTATTATTTGGTGATTAATGAAAACTAAATTTATTGATAGAGAAATAAAATATGTTGGTTCGCAACTATCTCCGCATTGGATATACAAGAATTTTAATATTCAAGGTGATGCCATCATAGCTTTTCAAGGCGAATGCAAAGTCGATTTAACAGAAATGGTCGATATAGAAGATGTTATTAATAATGAACCGATTTATAGCAAGTATATGTTAAGCTTTATATCCGAACAATTCGGTATAGGATTAAGCGAGGGAGTTTTTCGTCAAAGATTGCTAATAACTATTATAAAAGAGTTGTTAGAAGAATATAATATTAAAGTAGTCAGAAATGGTGACGATTTAATTATAGACGGTAAAAAATTATCAGTATCAATTGCTACAAAATCAATAACATCAATACTTATTCATACCGGTTTAAATATATTATCAGAAGGGGCTCCGGTAGCTGCATCAGGGTTAACCAGTGAATTAGGGATTAATGACACAAAATCTTTTGCAATTGAAGTTATGAACAGATATACCGCAGAATTAGACGATATAAAATATGCATGTACCAAAGTACGTGGTGTAACAGAATAAGGGGAGATTATTATGACAAGTCACGGATACAAAAAATACATGAAAAAGGATACACAAAAAAATAATAATGTATTAAAAGTTTTTGTATTTTCATTCTTTGGCATGTTATTAGTTTTTTCTTTTATATTCAGTTATCTTTCTAAAAATATGACTGTAGACACATCAATTGGTGAATATAAAGAACAGCAAATTGATGATATGGAAGATAAAAAAATTGTTGACTTAAATCGTTTGGAAAAAATACAAAATGAAGATCAAGGCAGAAACTTTTCAGACTTAATGGCAGACGCTAATAACGATAATTCAGCTATAGAAAGAAACGACAATACTATTAAAACGCAAGAACAAATTGAATCTACACAAGCAGAAGTTCAAAATGAACCTCCAAAAGAATTTGTTTATAAAGTTTATATCGGCTCATATGCCTCTGCAGAACAAGCAAAAGTTGCCAAAGAAATAATAGTAGAATCAGGTTCGGCAATTAATCCGATTGTAAAAAACATAGGCCAAAATGAATATACATTACAAGTTGGTATATTTAAAAATAAAAAAAGTGCTGATGCTATGTTGTCAACCGTTCTAAAAAATAATTTACCCGGCAGAATTGTTAAAGAATAATTAATTTCCGTTTTTTTCGATATAAACACTTGTAGACGGAAATGCAAAATTTATACCTTCTTCTCTGTATCTGTGTATAATTTGCTTTATAATATTTCCTTTAATAACTTTATACTTTGCCCAAGACGTTTCTGATGTATATGCAAAAAGCCTTATATCAATTGAACTGTCATTTAGAGCTTCTATAGAGGTAAACATGCCGGAACCGATAATTTTTTCGTCATTTGTTGCAATCTCTTTTAAGATTTCTACTGCTCTATCAAGTTTTTCATTAGAGGTACCATATTCTACTCCAACTATTATATCAATTTTTCTTTTTTTACATTTGGATACGTTCGTTATTGCTTCATTAGCGATTGTGTTATTAGGGACATTAACCACAAAATTATCTAACGTTCTGATTGAAGTTGAGCGTAGATTAATTTTTTCAACATAACCTTCAATGTTATCAAACTTTATATAATCACCTATTTTATATACTCTGTCACCTAACAATCCGACCGAACCAAATACGTTACCGATTGCTTCTTTAGCTGCAAAACCGACTGCTAAACCTGTAATTCCAAAGCCGGCTATTATTGAGGAAACGTTATAACCAAAGCTTTCCAAAAATCCCACTAAAAGCATAAATATAATGACAGCTTTTATTACTTTTATCAAAACCGGTAAAAGGTTTACAAGTGTGGAATCAGAATGCTTTTCACGGAGTTTTGAAGATAATTTTATTTCAAATAAATTAATAACCTTATTAATTACCATAATCAAAACAGCGTTAATTATAACTCCCAAAATAAATGGAGCATGTTTTCCTAAAAACATAACAATTGGTTTTAGTATCATATTATAAGCATCATCAATCATTTTTTATATTCCTCTATATTTTTGGTTTCACTCAACCTAATTTTTTGCCGATGCTTTACACCGCACCCTACTCAGCAAACTTATAAGTCATTGCGAGGGCGAATAGCCCGTGGCAATCCAGCTGATTATTAACTTTATTTATT
>CADBTL010000047.1 GCA_902797575.1 uncultured bacterium | reverse complement strand
ATTGTAGCTGATGAGGTAAGTAGCGGTTTTCTACCTTTACCCTGCATAAACAATATTATAATATATTTTCAAATTTGTCCACTTTTTGAATAAAAGAGCAAATCTTCTAACAAGCCGCTGCACTCCTTCTTGCAACCGCTAACCAAACCCTAACTATCGTCCTGCAGCTATTGTGATTTGTTGAGTTCCCACCTCTACCAACGGGAGAGGAAATAATTTCATAAATCCATTGTCATAAATTTGTTTTTATATTCGTTTACAGTATTCATAAGCTCTATAAACTCTGCATATTTTATAGTGTGCAGAACTTTAGATAATTCGACTGCATTTTCAAACGTTATATTAAAAACATCTTCTCCACGCTCATTTATTTTTATCATGCCTGTATCTTCAAACATTTCAAGCAATGTTTCTATGACAACGTTTGTCATTCCTAAAGCAGATGCAGCACGAGTTAAATTAAAGTTTCCATTCAGGTTATTGCAAGTATACCGAATCATGCCGGAAAAAGTTTTTAAAATGCTTTCTTCTTCATTTTTGAGTTTTGAATAATTCATGTAATGAATTGCATCTGCTCCAACTGTATGCATAACAGATTGCATAACATCATCATCTGCAGGATAATCAAAAAACATAAGGATATCGCTTTTTTGTGCATTTATTCTTGTAATGATTGAGTCATATATATTTTTATACGGCTTTAAGCTTTCCGAGATAGTTTTATTCTCTACAAATACTGCAACAGATTTATCTGTTTTTTGAATATAATCATTAACCTGAGATAAAATATTTATTTTCTTTCTGTGGTCAAATATTCTTTGTTGAGCTTCCTCTTGTTGTTCTAAGCCATCAGCATGGACATCTTTAACAACTAGTTGAACGCTTGTAACACCGTTAAATACATTAATCTGCGGTGCAAACGCAATGTCTAATTTGTCTCCGGCAAGCAGCGGAACATCGCCTCTTGACCACCATACACAATCTATATTACCATTTGGACCTTCTACAATTAACTTTAAGTGTTCTTTTGTAGAACCCATGAGTTTCTTTTCTTTTAAAGTTAAATTATTAACAACAAAAGTCGGTGACGGATTAGACATTCCAAAAGGTTCGAGTTTCGACAATTCTTCTACAAGAGATACGTCTACATCATTAATAGATAGTTCTAAATCTACATCCAATGAAGGGCTTAGCTTTTGGCCGTTTAACATTTCATTTACCGTTTGGTTTAATGCTTTTTTTATTTCATCGAAACTTGCTTTTTCTGCTGAAAAAGTAAATCCTCCTGCAAGTTGATGCCCTCCGAATCCTTCTAATTTATCTGACAGGTTAGCAATAATATCATACAAATTTAGTTCTCTAACACCTCTTGCAGAACAACGGTAAGTTTTTGTTTCTTCAGAGTACGTCATTATAAAAGAAGGTTTGTAATATTTTTCTACAAATTTAGATGCAACAATACCGATTATTCCTATGTGCCAATTAGGATTTGCAAGAACTATTGCATTATCATGACATTTGGAAGATGTCCAAATCTCATCTGCTTCTTCAAAAGTATCAGATACCATTTGCTGGCGTATTTTATTGAGGTTTTCTAACTGCATTATGCTCAGTTCTATTTCTTGTTTATTGTCGGATATAAGAAGTTTGACAGCAGGATCTACTGATTCAATTCTGCCCGAAGCATTTATTCTTGGTGCAATCGTAAATGCTACCTGTTCTGCAGTTAAACCGTTATCAATATTAATTCCGGCATGGTCAAGCAAACGCTTTAGTCCGTAGTGCTTACCTTGTCTGATTAGTTCTAAGCCCTTTGTTACAAAGTATCTGTTTTCGCCTATCAGCGGAACCAAATCAGCTATAGTACCTACGGTTACGAAAGGTAATAAATCGTAACTGTAGCTTAATTTATCAAATTTTTCCAAAACTCCTTGTGCAAGTTTAAACGCAACGCCGACACCGGCTAAAGATGTTAAATATTCAATCTGCAGCGGAGTTAATTTTTCATCCAAAGCGTTTATTGCTTTTGGATTAATTATTGCGTATGCATCAGGAAGAATCTCCGGTGCTTCGTGGTGGTCAGTAATGATTACATCTCTACCAAAACTGTTTATAAATTTGACTTCTTCAACACTGCTTGTTCCATTGTCTACGGTTATAATAAGCTTTGGTTTTTTCTGACTCAATAGTTTTACAAGTGCTTTTGAATTAAGTCCATGCCCTTCTGAATCTCTATCAGGAATATAATAATCAACTTTTCCGCCTAAGTAACTTATGGTTTTTACTAAAACAGAAGTTGAAGTTACACCATCGGCATCAAAGTCACCGTAAATAAGGATATTTTCTTGCTCATTAACGGCTTTAACAATTCTCTCTACTGCTTTTTGCATATCACAAAATGCATTAGGGTGCATTAATGTTATATCAAGAGGATTTAAAAATTCGTGCTTTGCTTCCTCTGACTTAATGCCCCTAATTTCAAGTAATTTATCAACTATTGTATTTAATGAGTATTTGTTTGCGGAATTGTTGTTTCCGGAACATTTACCCCTAACCTTCCATTCTTTTCTCCAAGACATGTCATTTCTTTCAATACTTCTATTGCTTTCTTGAGTTGAACGTCATCTTTAGAATCAACATTCTCTTTCTTTAATTCTACCACAACATCAGGTGTTATACCTTTTTTATGAATATCGCTGCCCGAAGGGGTTAAATATCTTTGGATAGTAATATTTACACCTGCTTCGTCCGGCAGTTTATTTATCTCTTGCACTAAACCTTTACCAAAAGACTGTTCTCCTACAATTGTTGCTCTGTGATTGTCTTTTAAGGCACCGCTTAAGATTTCACTTGCTGATGCAGAACCTTTATTTATCAGTATAACTACAGGTTTATTTGTTACTTGAGTATTTCTGGCTCTTGTGGTTGTTTTATAACTGTCACGGTCAACAGTACTTACTATAACTCCGCCTTTTAACAGCATGTCAGATATGTAAATTGCGTTAGTAAGAAGCCCTCCGGGATTCGAACGCAAGTCAATTATGTATCCGTTTGCATCTGATGAATTATTTAATATTGTTTCAATCTCTCCTGCTGCATTTTTGCTTATAAACGAGCTTAGTCTGATGTATTGTATTCCTTCCGGTATTTTTGTTTCCAATGGCGGCTTTGTAGAAACAGACTTAACTTCTATTTCGTCTCTTACAATACTGTATGTTTTATTTGGAACGTCTTTTCTTTTAATTAGCAGAGTAACAGTAGTTCCCTTTTCTCCTCTGATTTTATCAGCTGCAGCATCAACGCTGATTCCTTTAGTGCTTTCACCGTTAATTTCTATTATGGCATCATCTGCTTGAAGCCCTGCTCGTTCTGCCGGTGAGTCTTCTAATGGCGCAATAATGACTAATTGTCCGTCTCGAATTCCTATTTGAGTTCCAATACCTTTAAGCGAGCCTTTTATTGATTGATTTTCTTCCGAAAATTCCTTTGGATCAAGAAATCTTGTATATGGATCATTAAGACTGGCAAGCATTGTTTCTATTGCAACGTATGCATCTTCTTTTGTCTTTAACTTGTTTTCATAACGATATCGCCATTTGTTCCAATCTTGGCAGTTATCAGTTGGGTCGTAATACTTTTTATTTATTAGATTCCAAACAGTATCATATAATTGATCCGGAGTTGCTGCATAAGCATTACCAATTGCTGTAAACACTGCTGCCATTAATATAAAACTTGTTTTTATAAATCTTTTCTTCATTTATTGTTACACTCCTTTTTAAAAGAATAAAAAGCGCTCTTTATATTATACTACACAATTATTTTTTATTTTTCAAATTAGCAGTATATATAATACATTTATGGATGAGATTCCGTTTCGTGATTGGAATAACTGCTATTATCAGCCATATTAGCTAAATCATCATTTACTCTTTCATTATAAATTTTTTGTTTTAATGAATCACCGACTATTCTTTGCAGACCGCCATCATTAGATAACGCAGTCAGTTTGTTTATCTCATTTTGAATATCTACCGGCAAATTTTTATCTCTTTGAGCTGCTTCTATGAATAATCGTTCAAACATGGCGTAGTATACTTTAGCACAATTTGCGTGCTTTTGAATGTCTGCTAACGTATCATTAATTAATAACATGGCTTCATCAATTTCTTTATTGTCAATTTTAACCTTTGCCATAAGGAATTTAGATATTGCTATAACGTTAAAGATAGCGGAGCTTTCAGCTTTGGTTACAATATCGGACAGAATTTTTTCTGCCTTTTGTTTTACACCGACTTTAGCGTATGAATAGCCAATCAGTGCTTCACAAATATATTCAAGTTGAGTTTGATGCAAATCCGTTGCAAGTAATTTAGCTTGATAAATATTTTGAGCAAATGTGTTATAATCTGTTCTTAACTTGCTTAATTCACTCAGAATTAAGAAAATAACCTTCGAGAATGGCGACGCAATTTCTATATTAGAAGGTGTATAATCTTTACCGTTAATAAATTCCTGCAATGCTCTTATGCAGTCTTTTTCCGGAATATCTGCACCAATCGCATTTTTAACAGTTGTGAAAAATTCGTTTAAATTTTTGTCATTTTTAATTACTTTCGCAAATCCCGCAATTCTGAAGGCTTCTAATAAGTGGTTTATAAACATATTTAAAGAGAAATTAGCGGGTTTTATTTTGTCTATAATTTCAGGTTTTATAATGCTAAGCAATTCTTCAGCCAACTCAATACATTCTGTATAATTGCCTATATTGAATAAAATTTCTATATTTATAATGGATAACAATAAGAACTTGGTATTTATTGCACCGTCAACAATTAATGAGGAATCAGGCATTCTTGACAGAATATTATACAATAATGAATGTGCCATTTTATAATTTGCGGTTATTAAAGCACTTTGCAGCATTAAATTAGATAATTTAATGATTTTATCATTGTCGTCTTCTTGCATTGCATCCATAAGCAAAATATCACCGATGGAATATATTTTTGTGGGTGAATATGAGTACAAACTCATAAAGATATTCTGCATAATATCTTTTTTATTGTTTTCAATTTCTTCTCTTGGTATATTTTCACCCAGTTTGTCTATCAATGATAAAAATCCCAGACAATTTTTTAAATATGCATCGTAATCGCCGGTATTTATTGCATATTGAGAATTCTTCCATAGAAGCAGATACTCTTCTTTAACTTTAGATAATGTTGCCATCAGGAGCATTAAAGTGGTAGTATCTATTGATTTTCCTAATTTCGCAAGGATAGTTTGAACTATATATTCTTGAACATCTGATTTAAGTGAACTTAATATAATATCTTTTACTAAATTATAGTTATTTATATAAATATCTGATTCCTGCCTGAATGCAAAACCTTCTTCTTGCAGGAACTGGACATTTTCAGGAATATTATTAACGCCCAACTCTTCAAGCGTTCTAAAGTCCATACGTTCTCCTAAAAAGACCGAATATGCAAGAATCATTGAAGCATCCATATATTTTGCAAAAGACTTTAATCTTGTTTTTATTAGCGAATTAATATCTTTCGGAATCATATATGAAGCATTATTTTTTATAATAAACTTGTTTTCGAATTTAGCAAGGACACCAACATCTGTTAAGTATTTTATTGCGTGGTCGTAATATATTCTGGAGCCATTATAACTTTCTTTTATACGTTCATAATAGAAAGATTCAATGAAATTTGTTGCATCCTTAGATGTTATAGAAATAATTTCATCTAAACTGCTTTTCTGTAATGTAATTTCTTTATATAAAAATGTTTGTAAAAGACCTTTAATCTTAGAATGTACAGGGGTTTCTTCATTTGTAATAAATATGAAATTAGTGTAGATATTTGCATATTTATCAAAATAGAGTTCTAAAGCTTGTAATGAAGTATTATCAATATGCTCAAAACCATCTATTATTATGACCATTCGTTTATTTTCAGATAGAAGGTTGCCAAATTGTTCTATATACTTGTATCTTGCGTCTTCTGAAGAGGCAACGGCAGGAGCATTGCCAAGAATTAAATCTTTTGAGGCATTATAAGGTTTTATATCTGTATTTGGATCAATTAAGCCGTTTGTTACAGATAATTTAAAGAATGCTCTTAGCAGCTTATCAAATACACCCCAAGGTTTGTATGTCAATTCTTCCGTACAACAAATATATATTGGCTCAATCCCTTCTCTTGTATAGAAATCCACAAGAGTTTTTGTGCTGATCCCGATATCTTTTTCAGTTTTTATGGATATAATTTTTTTATTTATATCAAGTTCTCGTTCCAGATTTTCTGTAGTACATCTTATAAAAGAGCATTGTGCATTAATATCAAACACTTTAAAGCTGTAAAGATCAATTTTATCCTGTTGTTCTAAAACTTTCTTACTTATTTTTTGTATTTCTCTGACTTGAACATCTTCTGCTTCAACCAGATTGTCGCTCGGCGGTATAACATATTCATCTAAAATTAGTTGGTAAAACATAACAGAAGAACCATTGACATTCATGTAATAAAGAGAATCTGCCTTATAATTTCTTGCAGCATCATGACAATCTTGATCCAAAAGTACCTGCATATCACGAATATATTTTTTGTTTTTCCCTTTAGAAACAATCATTTTAATGTTACTTTCCAATTGCGGATATGTTAACAGTTCTTCTGAGTTTTTTCTGATAATGCAAATATCAAGTTTTAACGAGGATCCGATTTGCTCTATCATGTTAAGATTTAAACCGGTAAATGCAGTTGCAAGTTTTATCGCTGTTCTTATTGCTTTGTCAACTGATGTCGAAAACGATAAATCTTTGCAAAAATTAATTACATAGGTATCTCCGTAAGTTATGATATGTGCATTAATTCCTTTTAATTGGGCTGATATCAGATTTTTTAGTTTTTGTTTGAATTTTTCATAAAATTCTCTTGAACCGAGAGCGCTTCTGATTGTTTTGAGAGCTCCAAAATTTAATATTAGTGATGCGAATTCATCAATTTCACATTCATTGTATGCAATACTCATAGAAGTACTGAAACCGCATTTGCATGCCGAACTTGTTGTTGGTACGAGTTTCCCGCATTTATGGCATTTTTCCAATATAATATAGCCACATTTTTTGCATACGGCATGCTTACTTACTGTTTTACAATTAGGGCATGTTAATGCAAAAACCTTATGGCAATAAGGACATACAGTAGTATTTTCAGGTATATTTCTATGACATTTTGGACATTCCATAAAATAAATTATAGCTTGATTTTAATCATTATGCTATACTTTATAAGGAGGGTTATTATGAGCTTTTTAAATATAATTTTTGAACCGGCTATAATTCTTATTACCGGATGTTTTGTTGCATTCTTAGTACTGGTTATAATGAACTATAGTAATGTTCGGAGCAATCTTACTAAAGTTTACAAATTTTTACAAAGTTTAAATAAAAAGGAACTTTCTTATAAGTTTGGACAATTAGATGAGTTCATGTCTTCTAATGAATACACACATACAGTGTGGGAAGATTTTAAAAAAGCTTTAATTTTCCCTGATAGGTTGTATGTAGCATCACAAAGTATAAAAACTGCAGCCGCAGAGAGTTCTGCAGATATATATTTGACAGTTGATTCATCATACTTTTTTAACGAAGAATCTTTAGTTACCTCAAAAATAAATGCAAAATTTATACAAGCAATTCCTACATTATTAACAGGTCTTGGTCCCTTTTTTACATTTTTAAAAATGGCATTAGCGTTTGCATCTGTGAATCTTGCTTCTGACGAAAATCTTGTTAATTCATTAGGTAACTTAATGGGAAATATTAGGATTGCGGCATTGTGTTCAGTTTTTGCCGTTGGTTTTTCACTAATATTTATGTTTGTAGAAAAAATGCTCTATAACGCTATGTGCAAAACATATTATCTTAAAATACAAAAAGAATTTATACGTCTTTTTGATGTTGTATCCAGCGAAAAATTCTTGATAGATTTAGTAAAAGAATCGAAATTGCAAAATTTAACAAATGAAAAATTATTGAAAACATTACCTGAATATTTTGGTAAGTCTATAATGACAAGCTTTAATGAAACTGCAGTTCCATATTTAGAAAATATTTTGTATAGTTTAAATAAATTAAACGAGAACTTTAACAAAGGACAAGGCGGAGACGTTATAGATAAATTGTTCTAGTTTTTAGCAAATCAAAGGGGCTGTAATGCGTATAAAAAATAAAACTTCAGATACGAATGAAAATAATATTTTTTGGGTTACAATGACCGATTTAATGACAGCTTTGGTGCTTGTATTTATGGTGCTGTTTTTTTACACATATATAACAGGTACTTATGAGCAAATACAGGGAAAGGTCGAGCAAAAGAAAACTGTAGAAGAGCTGCAGGAATCTTTAAAAGAAAAAGATATTGATATAACTGTGGATGCTCTTGGCGGGATTGTTAAAATCAATGACTTAGATTTATTCGATGTTAACAGCAGCGAACTTTCGGAAAACGGTAAAAAGTATTTATCTACATTCGCTCCTGCTTATTTTGATTCAATTTTTTCTAATGAATATTTGAGGGATAATATTGAAAACATCATAATTCAAGGGCATACTGATTCACAAACTTTTGCAGGTGATTATACTCAAGATCAGCAATTTATGTTGAATATGCAATTAAGTATGAAAAGGGCATTTGCTGTTGCTAATTATATGGTTAATACACCTTATAATAAAGTTAATGGGGAACAATTAAGAAAGATGATTTTGGTAGAGGGTGTCGGTTCTTCAAAACCGGTATTAACAATTGATGGCAAAGAGGATCTTGAAAAGAGCAGAAGAGTTGAGTTGAAAATTGTTATGAAGGAAAAGAAATCATCATTTGAAGACCGCGAACAGAAAGAAGAGTCACAAGAATCAAATAATTCTGAAGTGTTAGCTAAATAGCGGAAGAATAATTCCGGCAGTTCCTGCAATTATCATGTAAAAAATAGGATCTTTTTTTGATTTTAAACTTATGAGAACAAGTACAGCCAACAATAATAATCCTTCATAATCATGTAAGTTGGATTTTAAAAGTCCTATAAATACAAATAATAGCAGCGCACAACTAATAGGTTTAAGGGTTTCAATTATAGATTTAACATAAAAATTAGTGCGATACTCTTTTAATATTTTGGATATGATAATAACCAGTACAAAAGATGGTATAACTTCAAATATGGTTGCAACAAGAGAACCTATTATACCGTGAGCTTGAAGTCCTGCATATGTTGCCACATTTATACCGACAGGTCCGGGGGTGATTGCGGCTATTGCAATCATTTGGGTAAGCTCTTCTAATGTGTACCAACTATAAATTTCAGATAAGTGATACAAGAATGGTATAGTAGCGTATCCTCCTCCAAAAGAGAAGAAACCTATTTTAAAAAATTCTGCTGCTAATGTAAAAAGTATCATTTATTAAATCTCCGACTAATAATTTTTATAAGTATACCAACTACTGAAATGCAAAGAATAACTTGTATCGGAGATAATTTTAGTATTAAAAGAGCAGCTAGTGATAATATGAAAATAATGTAAAAGAATGCATTTTTATCAGCTTGTTGCCACATTTCTCTTGTTGTTAAGAGAATTAATGTCATAACAGCAATTTCGATTCCCCACATAAAATTTTGAACGATTGGTACATTAATAATATTGTTTAAAACAGTAGCGAGGATAACAATGCTCCAAAATGGTACAAAAATTATTCCTGATAAGGCTATAATAGCTCCTGTTTTACCCTGTAATTTGTATCCGATGAACATCGAGATATTAGCAGCAACAATCCCAGGTAACGACTGTGAAAGTGCAAAATAATTAACTAATTCATCTTGTGTAATTATATTTTTTTTATCGACAAATTCATTTTGTAATATAGGCAGAATAACGTAGCCGCCTCCCAATAAAATTGCACCGATTTTTACGAATGTTAAAAAAAGTTCCAATAAAGACATACTAAGTGAATTATCTCAAAAATAATGCGTTTTATCCTGTATTGTAAAGAATTGTAAAGACATGGGGTTTAGATATCTATATACATGCGATATAATATTGGTATATAAGTATATTATTTTCAACGGATTTGTATATTAAGTTAGAATTTGGAAAGAATCAGCATGAATATTGATACAACAGGTGCATATTCTAAAGATAAAATTTATGGGCAATTAACTATGCCGTTTGCTAATAAACCGGTAGTTATTAATGCTCATACTCCATATGATAATGAAAATTCAAATTCTGCAGTTTCTCGGGCTGATTTTTTAAAAAATTCTCAAGTACAAAATCGTTATACAATAAAAGATATTTTAGAAAATAATGGTATTAAATTAGACGATAGCTTAAAAACAGATATTGGTATTGTTGAGATGAAAGAGTTTCCGCCGGAAAGCGGGCTTGCTACGTTCAACCTTACAAATTTGCAAAACAACTCTGATGTTGCATTAAATGCCATTAAAAACGGATACATGCCGGATAGGTCTATAGTTGTTGCTAAAGCGTACAGAGCATATAATACTGTTAACAATCACGGCAATATTACAAAGTATTTGTCAGGAGTAAGTTATACAGTTTCTTAAGTGATTTTATCCCAGATTTATTAGAATGTTGGAGGATGCAAAAATTTTTGAAGTTATTTAGTAAACTTCTTGTTTTTAATGCAGAATTAGCCTTTTTATATGCAAAATAATGCGAATATCAATTAACCATATATAAAATAGACCAAATGGTCAATAAAGTTTAATCCTGTGGTCGTTACAAAAATGCTCCTTATTGTTTACGATAAGATAGGGAGAAGAGTATGCAGGTGGATGTATTCGTTAATAATAATTTGGCAAAGGCTGCGTCAAAGGTTACGCTTCCTGAGCAATCACGTTCTCACAGACTATGTGTAAAAGCTGATGCATTAAGATTTGCAAAAATGTATCAAGATGCGGTTAAAACATATTTAGAAGCATTAATGTTTAATCGCTCGGAAGTTAAAGCATATTGGGGTTTAGCTTGTGCTTATAAGTATTTAAAAGAATATAAAAAAGCAATTAAGACTTTAACTAAATTAGTAGAGATAGATGATTCAAATGATGATTACTTTTTTGAGCTAGGTGTTTGTAATATGCTTGATGGGCATCCTGAGCTTGCTATACCTCATCTGATTAAGTCTATTTTAATAAATAGGGATAATTTAGAAGCTCAAATTCAATTAGCTATTGCACATGAGTTGGTTGATGAAATTGATTTATCGTTGATGATTTACAATAAATTAATAGAAACTAATCCAAGTTTCTTAAAAGCGTATTATAATAAAGCTGCAATGCTTATGGGAATGGGAAATTATATAGAGGCATCAAGAACATTTTTCCAATTGATTAAATTGAATCCGGATTATTACAAGGCATATCTGGGTATAGCAATGAGTTTTGATAAACTTGCAAAATATAAAGACGCAATTCGTTATTATAAAAAGTTTTTGAAATTAAAACAGTGCTCTGAAGATGCAAAATTTGCTAAGGAGCGTGTTAATGAGCTAAGACAAGAATATTTTTCTCAAGATAATCAGTTGACATTGGTAAAATAAAAGGCAATTATATATTAGATATCATTTTATTGTAGTTATCTAAATATGTTTTAGCCAATTTGTCCTTGCCCATTTTTTTATAAACGTATGCAAGATTATAGTGAACTTCAGGCAAATTCGAATTATACATAAGTGCCTTATTAAAATTTGATCGTGCTTGTGTAAGGTTATTTTTATTAAGATATGCACATCCCAAGTTATATAAAATGTATGGGTTATCCGATTTTATTTTGGAGGCTTTGGAATAGTTTTCAATAGCTTTATCATTATTCCCTCGTTCAAGGTAATAATTACCTATGTTATAAAAAGCTTTGTAGCACTTTTTATCTTTTTCTATTGCTTTTTGATACATATATAATGCATCTTCAGGCTTACCGTTATCTGCAAAAACATTGCCAAGTAATAGCCAATCTTGTCCGGTGCGTTCTTTTTCATTAATCTGTAAAATTAAATCCATGGTTCTTACATGATTATTGTCACTATAAAACGCAGTTGCCTGTTTAGATAATTCATCATTGGCGGCAATTGACACAGAGCAAGTT
>CADBTL010000046.1 GCA_902797575.1 uncultured bacterium | reverse complement strand
TATATGTACAGTAGTCAAAATATAAGGAATAGCAAAAATGAATCCGATTATTAAAAATTTAGAATCTGAATACACAACTCGTGAATTACCTGAAATTAATACAGGTGATACCGTTAGAGTTTCCGTAAAAATTATTGAAGGCAACAAAGAAAGACTTCAAGCTTATGAAGGTACAGTTATTGCTCAACACGGTTCAGGTATTAACAAAACAATTACAGTAAGAAAAGTTTTCCAAGGTGTTGGTGTTGAACGTGTATTTTTAGTATACTCACCACGTATTGACAAAATTGTTGTTCAAAGAAAAGGTGATGTAAAACGTGCTAAATTATATTACTTAAGAGAACGTTCCGGTAAAGCAACAAGAATTAAGGAAAAAATTGAAAAAAGATAAGCTGCACATTCACTGGTATCCAGGTCACATAGCAAAAGCTGAACGTCAGCTGAAGGAGAAGTTAAACCTTGTTGATGTGATTATTGAGGTACGAGATAGCAGAATACCTTTATCTAGCAGTTATGCAAATATAGAGAAGCTTTTGGGAGATAAACCAAGGCTTCTTTTGTTGAATAAAGCAGATTTGGTTAATGAAGCAGAACTTTATAAATGGTGTGAGTATTTAAAACAAACAACGCAATGTCCCGTTATTATTACTGAAGCAAAAGGTAATAATGATATGAATGGTGTTGTAAAGAAAGCTGTTGAATTATCTGAACCAAAAATTCAAACGTTAATGGCAAAAGGCCTTTTAAGAAGAGCGGCAAGAGCTATGGTTGTGGGCATGCCAAATGTTGGTAAATCAAGTGTTATTAATAAATTAACACGTTCTTCTAAAACAAAAATAGGCGCAAAAGCAGGTGTTACGCGTCAACAGCAATGGGTAAGAATAAATCCTAAGCTTGATTTGTTAGATACTCCCGGTATTATTCCTACTCGTCAGGATGATCAGTTACAAGCAACCAAATTGGCTTTTGTAAGTTCTGTTTCTGAAAATGCATATTCACCTGAGCCTGTTGCGAAGGCTTTGTTAGAAATGTTAGAAACAGGGATAAAGGCTGTAGATATTGGTTTTATAAAAGAATATTACAAAACTGATAAATTAACGTTAGAAGCAATCGCATTAAATAGAAATTGGAAAGTTCGTGGCGAGAATCCTGATACTGAGCGTACTGCAATATATGTATTAAAAGATTTCCGAGAAGGAAAGCTTGGTAAGATTATATTAGACGAGTTACCTGATTAGTTTTCAATAATCAGATTCATAAATTCTATATCGTCATAGTCTACATATGAATGCTGCATTAAGTTTCTTCCTGTTTTAATTGTGACTTCATTTGTGCCATTTTTCTTAATAAGATTAGCGGGCAGCTTTATTTTTTGTCCATCGCCGTTTATTTGAATTTCTGCCACTTTGTTACCGTTAAAGTAAATCTCCGGTGGCGAAGCGTATGAGTTAGGACGATTATTTTGTCCCATCGAACGAGCCATAAGTGTATCTACACCTATAATTGAACCTATAACAAGATAAACAGGTGCATTAAGATTTAAACTTTTTAGGTGAAATTTTTTTGTAAAAAAAGGTCCGACAGCTTCTGATTTGAATTCTTCCGCATTAGCTGAATTATCGGAATAACTGTTATCTCCAAGATGATGCATGTTCATATCTATTGCAATATCATGAGCATTAGATTTTTCTATACCGACTTCGAGAGGTTTGTCAAAAGTTTTTTCTGTAATTGTCATAGAAAAAGGTTTGTATTTATTTTTTTGCACTGACATAATACTTGTTCCATCAATTGAGGTATCGAGTTCAAAGTAACCGTCTTTGTTTGTCTTTGTTTTATAATTTTCTTTTGGTAGTGTGATATTAGCACCAGCAATACCTTCTCCGGTGTTTTTATCAATAATTCTGTTTTGTGGGATTTTTATTCCTCGCTCAGTGACTCCGCCTTTGTAAATTTCAGCATTAGCACATGAATAAAAGCTTAAGCTAAGTATTAAAAATATTAATAAAAAGTTTCTCATATGATTATTATCCGGAAAACGTAAAATGATATAATTCTCCAATCAGGTTAAAATATATTTGAAAAATTTTTATTTTTTTGGTTTAATGTTCTTAGCTTAATTTGACAAATAAATATGCCGATGTGATGGCTGACCGGAGCGGTTGGCAGTAACGGAAAAGTGGTGAGAATTGCAATACTAAAGCGTAGATAAAGATATGACCAATTCCATCACTGGTTATAGTAAGAAAATTTGACAAATAAATATGCCGATGTGATGGAATTGGTAGACGTGCCAGACTCAAAATCTGGTGTAGGCAACTACGTGTCGGTTCGACCCCGACCATCGG
>CADBTL010000045.1 GCA_902797575.1 uncultured bacterium | reverse complement strand
CATATTCACTTGATCCTTCAGATGTAGAAATTAAAAAAGAGCTTGCTCTTTGTTATCACCAAAAACAAGACTATATAAATGCATTAAAGTTTTATAATATGGCATTGGATACTGAACCAGATAACTATGAATTATTAGCAAATAAGGCACTCACATTGCATGCAATGAATAATTATGTTTCAGCTATCGAATTATATAAGCAATTACTTGAAAAGACGCCAAATGAACGTTTACAAACTAATTTGGCAGCTGCTACAATTGCATACGGATATTATTTATATGATCAAAAAGACTACGGACAAGCAATTTTATACTTTGAAGATGCTATCGATTTGAACCCAAAAGAAGCATCAGCTTATTTTGGATATGCTCAAGCGAATGATAAAATGGGATGTTATGATGTAGCTGTAGAAAACTATAAAAAAGCGGTTTCATTAGCGCCGGGTAATGTAGAATACAATACAACACTATCAATGTTTTTGACAAATCACAAAATGCAGGCTGCAAAAGACGCTGCAATAATTAAAGAAAGCAATACTCAGATAATTTCAAATACAAAAGAAGAATCAAAACAAAATGCAGTTCTTGGGTATGATGAACTTGTTAAAAAAGGCGATGAAGCATATAAGAATCAAAACTATCCTGCTGCATTAGATTTTTATACAAAAGCTGTAATATATGCACCGCAAGATAAAATTACAATGCTTAAGATAGCTAATATATACAAATTAACAGGAAACAATACTAAAGCAATAAGCTTTTATGACAAGCTTATAACACTTGATAGTGCTAATAGTGATGCATACTTCAATAAAGGCCTTGTATTAGCAAGTCAAAAGAATTATGACGATTCTATTAAATGCTTTGAAAGAGTGATTCAGTTAACTCCGGATTATCCTTACGCTTATTACTCTTTGGGTATGGCTTATGAAAAAAAAGGCGACACTGCTAAAGCTCTTGAGTATTATTATTTATACAACGGTCTGGAAAAAGATGAAACTATGCTGAATTCTGTAAAACAAAAAATTAAAGAATTAGAGGGATAATTTTGCAGAATTATACAAAAATCATTATAAAAGTGTTGGTATTTTTATTATTACCGTTTTTGTTAACTTCATGCGCTGATGACAAGCTCGGTTTAATACTTTTTAACAGTGTTCCGATAAATCAAAATAATGCCCTGCATGATAAAAAAGTGTTTGAAACAGGAACAAAAATTTATTACCTATTTATTGCACCTGAACGTATGAATGATGATTATATAAGAGTGCAAATTTTTAAAATGACGGATAAAGCTCCTCTTGGCGGTTATGATGTAGTAAGAACCAAAGATTACCGTTTAATGAAAGATGAAAGGTATTATCATACAAATTATTTTGTTTTGCACGAAAGCGGCAGATATTATATGCAAGTCTTCTCGCATAGTAATTTTACAAAGCCGGTTGCGATTAATGATTTTTATGTAAGGTAAAAGAAAAGCAAGTGACTAAAAAGTCAAAATTTGATTTTTTAGCCACTCTCTTTCTTTAAATCCCTAACCAACAACATTGCAGGATTTTTTATTATATTTCATTCTGTTAGATTACTCCTTAGATTAAGTTCAATGCTATACTTGGTGTTTGGTTAGCTGTTGATAACAATGTTGCTGACGCTTGCTGTAAAATCTGTGCTTGAATGTATTTAGAAGATTCTGCAGCAACATCTGTATCACGTAATGTAGATAATGATGATGTCAAGTTTTGTGATTGAACATCAATTGCGGAAAGTGCTGATGCAACTCTGTTTTGTGCAGCACCAATCATCGTTACACGTTTAGAAATGTCATCAATAGCTTTATCGATAAATCCTATCATATATTGAGCACCTCTGTCTGCAGTGTCTTGTATTTCAAATTTGTATACACCTGCTGCAGTTGGCGATTGTGCGGAACTGCCATCAGCCAATCTGAGTCCTGCACATGCTGCAGCAATAACTTGATACCCATCTTCAGAATTGTATTTACGAACTGTAATTTTACTGTTTGCAGCAGCAGTAATCATTGTTGATATTTCGAAATCTGCATTATCCTTTTTAACTTTTAATCCGTTTAGCAAGCCGCTTACACTTGCATTTTTGAATAAATCGACACCAAGATTTATAGAACTGTCGTCATTTGCATACAAACCAACTTGTAAATCTATACCATTTGCAGAAATACCTGTACCACTTACATCTGATGCATAGGACATTAATTTAATTCCGTTATATTCAGCATTAGCAGAAATACGGCTGACTTCTTCCAATCTTGCTTTAATTTCAGATTGAATAGCTTTTAGAGAAGTTGAACCAAAAGTTCCGTTAGCAGCTTGTACTGCTAAGTCCCTGATACGTTGCAAATGTTCAGTTAACAAACCGTAAGTTTGTTCTGCAGTTGTTAATAAGTCATTACCCATCGAAGCATTATCTGCAGCAACGTCTAATGAGCTTATTTGTGTTGTCCACATATCCGATATAGAATAACCTGCAGCATTATCAGATGCGTGGTTAATCGTATACCCTGTAGACATTCTCTCAAGCGACTTATTTAATTTGTTTGTCGCATTACTTAAGTTGCGCTCTGCAATAATAGAGGCAATGTTTGTGTTGATTGTGAGTGTCATAGATTGATCTCCTTTCTCTCTTACGATACGTACTTTTAACTGCATTTCCTTACGCAGTTGTCTATGTTTCTCTCATCTTATTCGGACTAAATATGCACAAATTCTCCCACAACAGCTTAATTAAAATTTTCAAGCTGCCTAAATTTTGATTGAGAATTTTGTACATAATATTGGATAAATATTATTCCTATATTTACCCCGAAGTATCAAAACGACTTTTGTTTTTTCTTAGCTATCCTTGCTAAGTTACTCTCTGAGATACTTCCTTTTTGTAAACCATATCCGTTACGTGTCGGTATCCTTACCCCGAATATATTTACCCTATACTTTATAGATTTGTGATATATACTCTATACGTATATTATTGCTACAATGTGTAACAAAAGTAAATTATTTTGTCAAATTTTGTTACAAATCTTAATAAAAATGTTAAAAAAAGGCAATTTCAAAACGGAAAAATACTTTATATATGTATAGAGCGATATATAGGAGCAGAAATATGGTTTTCACAGACTATACATCAAAACCAACAGTAGATTCATACAAAAGCAGCTTAGGTTTTTTAGGCGGACAAGTTGTTGAACATTTTGGTACCTACTTCTTTGAAGTTGACGGTGTATCTGTTCCTTTGCCTAAAGACGCAAAACAAATTAATCCTTGGGAAGTAATGGCTCAGGTTGAAGAAGCGAAAAATAAAAAGCAAGAAAATTCGTGGTTATCATCAAATCCTTTTAAAGCAGAATATCAGAAAAGAAAAGAAAATGACAAAACCGGTTTTGGTTTAAAATCATTAACAGGTTGGCCGCAGCATTTTATTGATGAAGCTAATAAATTCATAGAACAAAAAAGAGCAGAAATTTTAGCTCTACAATGGATTAAAAAAGGACAATTAGATAAAAAATCAAACGATGTTGAAGCTCGCAGAATATTTATGAATACTCAAGGTTTGAGAGAAGGTCAAGATGCAAGAACTTTAACAAGTTCTCAAAGAAATGAATTAGCTCAGCATGATAGAACAATAAAAGTTGATATTGCAGCAATTGGTTCAACAGAAGGTAACATAGATATTAAATTAGCTGCTATTAGAAGAGAAGAAGATTGGAAAGCAAAAAATAATGATATGCTTGCTGTTGCAGAAGCAGTAGAAAGAAGTTTAGACTTATCTGTATAAAAATAAAGTACAATATTAACAGGTATTTTAACTAGTTTTAAATACCTGTTCTCCATTTGTACGATGTTAATAAATTATACTTAGTTTAATAATGTATTTACACAGAGGAGTGTAAATATGAAAGTTTTGTTTTTTGATTTAAGAGAATCTGAAAAATCGTTTTTTCAAAATAATAATTTTTGCGATTTTGATATAAGTTTTAAAGAAGAGGCTTTGACGGAAAAAACAAAACTGAGTGATGCAGAATATGAACAAACATGTCTGCTTTGTGTGTATCGTTCCTCAATTTTATCGGAAAAAGTTCTTAAAAGATTTAAAAATTTACGTATGATTGCAACACGTTCACACGGTTTCACGCATATTGATTTAGATTATTGTGTCAAAAACAGAATAAGTGTATTAAATGTTGAACAGTATGGTGAGGAGGCTGTTGCAGAGTTTGCGCTTGGCATAATAATAGATTTAACAAGAAAAATAAAAACTGCTATGTTAGATATTCGCAGTCACAATATTGAGCCCAAAAAATATGAAGGTGAACTGTTAAACAAAAAAACAATTGGAATAATAGGATGCGGAAAAGTAGGTGTTCAGCTTGCAAAAATTGCAAAATTATTTGACATGAAAGTGCTTGTATCTTCATACAAAGAGTCGCCGCAATTTGAGCAAGTATGTAATGTAGTTCCGTTTGATAAGTTACTCGCAGAATCGGATATAATTTACCTTCATATGCCTTTTACAACAGAAAACTATCAAATAATAGGTGAAGAGGAATTCAAAAAAATGAAACAAGGAGTGTATATTATAAACACTTCCAGCGTTGAATTACTCAACCTCGAAGCTTTATATAATAATCTTTTGTCAGGAAAAGTAAAAGGTGCAGGGTTAGATATATTAGAAAGTGACTATGTTAAAGGTAAATCAAAAGATCTTGGCAATGAGACAATGTCAACAAAGCAAAATTACAAAATTACAGACAAACTCTTAGATATGCCTAACGTTCTTGTCACTCCTCATTTGGCATACAATACTAAAGAATACATTGATTATGTGCTAGAGTCTACTTTTAATAATATTAGAGACAATATTAAAGGTATTTATACAAGCAGGATTTGCTAATATTATTTATTAATTATACTTCCATCTTTATCGTACCAAGTAACAGTTCCATTGCGTGTTATTTTAAACTGCCCATTTGTCGGACTTTTATAACCATTGTCAAAGAAAATTACAGTACCGTCATTTAGTGTATATTCTCTTGAACCGCCATCTTTAATGTTTTAGGTATTTGAATAAAAAATTGTAACAAATTTTAATATTTGCATTCTGAAATGGAAGATAAAATTTGTGCTATAATCGAATTATGGCAATATTATCAGATAATGAAGATTTGAGGGGTAGCAAAAGTTCTTTTAGTAAAAAGAACCCAATTGTTAAAGCTGAAAATATCGAATATGACAATACTTTTGAAAACAGTATTCGTCCGAAAGATTTTGACAGTTATATTGGTCAAGGAGCTTTAAAAGAAACTTTAAAAATAACGCTGGAAGCTGCAAAGCTTCGAGAAAAACCTTTAGACCATATGCTTTTTTATGGTCCGCCGGGACTTGGAAAGACTACGATTGCAGGCGTAATTGCGGCCCAAATGGGTGTCGATATTCGTATTACTTCCGCTCCTGCTTTAGAAAGACCTCGTGATATAATTGGTATTCTGATGTCACTAAAAGGCGGAGAAATATTATTTATAGACGAAATTCATCGTTTGAATAAAGTTGCAGAAGAAATACTGTATCCTGCGATGGAAGATTTTACTTTAGATATGACAACCGGAAAAAGTCAAACAGCTAAAACGTTGAGAGTTCCGCTTCCTAAATTTACTTTAATTGGTGCAACCACAAAGGCAGGTGAACTTTCAAGCCCTCTTCGTGACAGATTCGGTATGATTCACAGGCTTGAATTTTATACAATTGATGAACTTGCTCAAGTCGTTAAGCGGACAGCAAAAATATTGGAAATCGAAGTTTCGGAAGAAGGTGCTAAAGCTATTGCCAAACGTTCAAGAGGAACACCAAGAATTGCAAACAGGTTAATAAAAAGAGTTTCTGATTTTGCTATAGTTAAGTATAACGGCAAAATCGATGAAATAGTTGCTAATGAGTCACTTGATATTTTAAAAATAGACGAATTTGGCTTAGATAATACTGACAGAGCTTTATTAAATCTTATTATTGATAAGTATGACGGCGGTCCTGTCGGAGTAGAGACAATAGCTGCAGCTCTAAGCGAAGATGTCAGAACAATTGAAGATGTATGTGAACCGTATTTGCTTCAAGCCGGTCTGCTTCAAAGAACCCCTCGAGGCAGAAAAGTATCACCAGAGGGTTACAGACACTTAGGTATAAAAGTTTCGTCTGAACAAACAAAATTATTTTAATTAAATAAGGATTTATATGAGAAGATTCTATATATTAATATTATCATTTTTTTTAATGCTGCCTATATTTGCAGATGAAACAAAAGTTCTTCCTTCAGAAACAGGTGTTGTAACTTCAGTTGAATACATTGATACTGATAACGTATACGCTCAAACTAAACAAAGAGCACAGGTAAGATTACTGACAGGTGAATTTAAAGGTGAAACTGTTGAACTTGATAACGTTTTAACAGGAAATCCTTATTACGATATAAAATTAAAAAAAGGAGTAAAAGTTCTTCTTCATACCGAAGAAAACGGAAAAGAGATAACGTACTCTATTGAAGATATAAAAAGAGCAGGTACACTAATCTGGTTATCCTTACTTTTTTGCGGTCTGCTTATTTATGTCGGCAAAAAAAAAGGATTGTATAGCTTAGTATCAATTGTGTTAACAGTTCTTTTGATAACACACTGTTTAAGTCCTTTAATCATTTTTGGTGTAAGTCCTATTCTGGCTTCAATTATAATTTGTGTATTATCTACAGCGGTAACAATGTATTTAGTCGGTGGTTTTAATGCAAAAAGCACTTCTGCGGCAATCGGTGCAACAGCAAGTTTATTGTTTGCATCCGTACTATCAGGAATTACAATGTATACTGCACATTTAACAGGATTTAACGGCGAAAATTCTATGTTTTTATACTCTGCTCATCCTGAGTTAAATTTTGTAAGCCTTACAGTATCAACAATGGTTCTCGCAACTTTAGGCGCAGTCATGGACGTTGCTATGTCGATATCAAGTACCATAAATGAAATACATGAAACCGATAATACCAAAAGCATAAATGAGCTTTTTGTTTCCGGCATGAATGTAGGCCGCGATATAATCGGTACCATGGCAAATACATTAATACTTGTATATTTAGGCGCATCTTTACCCCTAGTCATTTTGGCTGAAAATATTGACTTACAAAAATTTATTAATCTGAATCAAGTCGTTACAGAAATAGCATCTGCACTAATCGGAAGTATTGCAATTGTAATATGTGTTCCGTTTACTGCATTAATTGCTGCAATTTTAATACATAGATATAAAAAGTATAGCAATTAGAAATTAAGCTATTATTGAGTTGTAACCCTATATTGTAAAGATTTGTAACAATTTGCTCAAAAACATTAAAGTTTTTTGATATCTTGCCGATATATATTATATATCATATAAGAGGTGTGTTTATGTCAAATTTTACAGTAAACGGAGTATACCAGTATACAAGTGCGAATTTGTATTCATACTTGGGAAGAGTACCAACCAGCAGCAGAGCACTAAAAGATGCATTTAATGAGTATGGTATTAATCCTACAGGCTCTAATGAGGATTTGAAAAAACTAAAAAATGCTATGTATAAAGAATACACAGAGCAAGTACAAGAGCAAATTAATAACCAAAATTCAGCACGTAACGATATTCCTTGGGCAGGTTTACTTGCACAAATCGGTATTCAAGCAACAGGTGATTATGATAAAGATTATTCAGCATTTAATGATGCAATAAGACTTCTTAGTCAAAGTGCTGTTGACGGGCAAGCTATGGCATATTTTGCAAGTTTAAGAAGTGAAGCATCTTTGGTATTCGGACTTTCAAATAAACCTCAAAGTGAACAAGAAAATCTTACATTTTATGCTTATCAATATCAACATTTATCATAATAATGCATAAAATGTTAACATAAATTAGGTGCCGCTATAGAGGTTATAGCGGCATCATTGCATTGTATTTAAATTTTATAAGATGATTATTTCTTTGCTTCCGGTTGTTTTTGCTCAGGTTTTACATCAACTGTTTTAGCAGGATTGTAACTGTCATTCAAATATTGAATATCAGCTTGTTTCATTAGACCTGATGTTATTTGCTTAAGAACTTCTATTTGTTTTTTTGTTTCTAGATAAAATCTAAGTTCATCTTTAACTTTAACAAACGGTGTTACTCCGGCTTCCATTCTGTCAGTAACTTTAATAATGTGATAACCGTACTGTGTTGCAACTAAATCGCTAATAGTATTCGGTTTCATTGAGAATGCTTTATTAGCAAATTCAGGAACCATTTGTTCTTTACCAAAAAATCCTAATTCTCCGCCACGAGCTGCACTGCCTTTATCATCGGATTTTTGTTGTGCTATTTTAGCAAAATTATCAGGATTGCTATTTACTTCTGCAAGTACTTTTTCTGCCTTCGATTTTTGCTCTGCTGCATATTTTTCAAGTTCAGCATTTAATTTTTCAGTTGAGATATCAGGATTTTTTTCTTTAATTTCTCTTATTTTACCTACTATATCGTTAGCAATAAGTATATGTGAAGCTCTTACTTGTTCACCATGCTTGAATTCATTTTGGTGTGTATCATAATATTTTTTTGCATCAGCTTCTGATACATCTACTTTTTCTACAGAATTAATTAATTTTCTTATTTTAATTTGAGTTTTCAAGTCTTCTGTGAATTTGCTGTTTGATATTCCTCTCTGTTTTAAAATTCTGTTTAATTCGTCTTTTGAACCGACTTTATCAATAACCGTTTTAAGTTCATCTTGTACTTCAGCCTTTGAAGCTGTTATTCCGCGCTTTTCTATCTCTTCATCAAGTAAAGCTTTAATAATTAGCTCGTTTACTACTTTTTCTTTAAAAACTGCATACATAGGATTTTCATCTGATTTTACAAAATTCTTAGCTCCTCCAAAAGCCTTAAACATTGAATTATCTAAGCTTTTATCAAACTCTTTATCGAATTCCGATTGAGTAATCACATGACCATTTACCTTAATAATTCCGGTACGGTTTTGATTAAATGAGCAGCCTGTAAATAATACAGTAGATATAGCTAAACATACTAATAATTTTTTCATATAAAACTCCTTATTACCTCTTATCTGACCTTTATATAATAACTCAAATAAATTAAAATGTTAATATTTATATTGTCTGTTGTCTTAGTTTTTGATATTATTTACTAGTATTATGTAATAAGGAGTAGCATATGTTTAAAAATTTAGGAAAAGAGTTAAGAGACTTTATTTTGCGCGGTAATGTCATGGATATGGCAGTAGGTATCATTATAGGTGCAGCATTTGGTAAAATTGTTGATTCACTTGTAAAAGACATTATTATGCCGCCAATTGGTTTTTTATTAGGTAAAGTAGATTTTTCAAACTTATATTTTACTATATATCCGTTAGGTGAAAAATACGATTCTTTGGACGCAGCTTCAGCTGCTGGAGCAGTAACAATTAATTATGGTTTATTTATAAATACGATTATTAGTTTCTTAATCGTAGCATGCGCAATATTTGCACTTGTTAAACTTGTTAATACAATTAAGGATAAAGCTTGTAAAGAAGAAGCAGCTGAAGTTGCAGCTACAGAAAAGGAATGTCCTCATTGCTGTACTTCTATTCCAATTAATGCAAAAAGATGCCCTAATTGCACATCAGAATTATAAAAATTAATTTAAATTAAAAGAGTGTAACGTCACAGTTATAAAGTTACACTCTTTTTCTTTACAAATGCATGCATTATCAACATAAAGATAATGTTATGGTATTATATAATTATGGGGAAGTTTGTTAGAGATAAAAATATAATAAGTGACAGAAATCAGGTATTTCTAAAACGCTTAACAATAATACAGGGAGTATTTTTATTTTTTATACTGCTGTTTATTTTGTATTTATTTGCAGTTCAAGTTCTTGATGCACGACATTTCAGAACTAAAGCAAAGAATCAAAGACGTGCCAGTTCATTTGTTATGCGTGGCGACATATATGACAGAAATGGCATAAAACTTGCTACTGATACAGTATACTACGATATTTTTGCAAGAAAAGCAGATTATGTACATAAACCCGAAGAGCTAGCAAAGTTACTAGCTCCGATTCTTAAGATTTCTCAATTCGATTTAACAGAAAAATTGCGGCAAAATACGTCACTCGTTTCTCTTAAAAAAAATGTCGACAGGCATACCAGAGATGAAATAGCTAAACTAAATTTAAGAGAAATCCCAATGGACAAAAAAAGCATAAGAACATATCCGCAAGGAACTTTAGCGGCGCACGTTCTTGGCTACTATAATTTTGATGCGGATGTTGCATCAGGAGTTGAACAAACAGCAGGTGATAAACTTGAATGTGCGAGCAAACAAGCAACATATGAAATGACACCTAAAGGTAAGGTTATTTATAATATTTCAACCGACCCGATAGCAGCAACTAAACCGATAAAAGGCAAAGATGTTACATTAACTATTGACGCTGCAGTGCAGCACGTATGTGAAAAAGAATTAATGAAATCCATAGAAAAATTCCATGCGCACAGAGGTGCAGTAATAGTTATGAACCCTCGAAATGGTGAAATTCTTGCTTATGCTGTATATCCTTATTTTGATCCAAACAATTTTAAGAATGCGACCAGTTTTCAAATAAAGAATTGGACATTAACCGACGTATTTCCTCCCGGTTCTACTTTTAAGACTATAACTGTGGCTTCAGCGATTGAACTGGGGAAAATAAACAGATATTCAAAAATATTAGACACGGGTAAAATGAAAGTAGGTTGGTGGACAATCAAAAATTATGATTATGCAAGACATCCAAATCCCGGTCTAATAGATTTAGTATATTTATTTGAACATTCAAGTAATGTGGCTTCGGTTGTTGTAGCTCAAATGATGGGAAAACAGGAATATTATGATATTCTGAAAAAATTCGGATTCGGAAGTAAAACAGGAATAGATTTACCAGGTGAATCAGTAGGATTGCTGAAATCTCCAAATCGATGGGATGCCTCAGACCATGCTACAATGGGATACGGGTATGGTTCATCTGTCACTGCTATTCAAATGGTATCAGCAGTTTCAGCTTTAGCAAATGACGGTGTGAGAGTTACTCCGCATGTTATAAAATATTCACCTGAAGAAGAATCAGAAAAAGTACAAAGAGTTCAAGTAATGACTCCTGAACATGCAAGAGTAGTAACAGAACTTCTTACCGAAAGTATTAATAGAGGAAAGTCACCTATTAAAAATCCGAGTTATAATATTGCAGCAAAAACAGGAACTTCAATTAAACCAAAAGAAAACGGTTCCGGTTATACAAATAAACTTTATACTTCAATAGTAGGTTATATGCCGTCAACAGATCCGCAAGTTTTAATATACGTAATAGTAGATTCGGCTCAAGGCGGAGAAATATGGGGAAATACGGTTGCTGCACCGATATTTAAGGAAATTTCTACTCAAATTGCAAGGATATTAAATTTACAACCTGATAAGATATAATAAAATGTAAGGAGAATATAAATGAGGTTAAGAACACTTATTGACAACATAGACTATTTGGATTTGGTAAATATTGAAGGATTCTATAACGAAATAGAAGGTATATCTTATAACTCAAAACAAACAAAAAATGACGATGTATTTGTTTGTTTGACGGGCGAACACGTAGATGGTCATGAGTTTGCAGAAGAAGCTGTTCAAAATGGTGCTTGTTTATGCATAGTTGAAAGAAAATTAACACTTGATATCCCTCAAATAGTAGTTTCTAATACAACAGAAGCTCTTGCTAAAATATCAAACTTATTTTATTCTTCACCGTCATCTAAGCTTAACCTTATTGGAGTTACAGGTACTAACGGAAAAACAACTGTTACACATTTAATTCAAAAATTGTATGAGGCAGCAGGAGAAAAATGTGCATTAATTGGTACTTTAGGTAATAAAATGTTTTCAGATGATAGTTATCACGATGCAAAACATACAACTCCTCAGGCTCCTGAACTACAAAAATTATTCTATGAAATACATGAAAAAAATATTCCGAATGTTGTAATGGAAGTAAGCTCACACGCTCTTGCTCAACACAGAGTAGATTATTGTGAGTTTAATGGTGCAGTTCTAACTAATTTAACTCAAGATCATTTGGATTTTCATATAACTATGAATAATTACTTTAAAGCAAAAGCAAAATTATTTGAAGATTTGTATTCTGATGACTTTGCAGTTATAAATAATGATGATAATTATGCAGAGCGTTTTAAAGAAGTTATAAACCCTAAAACGCATTTATATACATACGGCATAAAAAATGATGCGGACGTAAAAGCTGAAAATATATCATTTAATGATAAAGGTGCCTCATTTACATGTGTAATTCAAGGTAAAAAATACGATGTAAATTTAAAAATGAACGGAATGTTCTCTGTTTATAATGTTTTAGCAGCTATCACAACAGCACTTGCAGTAAACTTGGATATTGAAACTTCAATTAAAACACTTGAATCCATAACCGGTGTAGCCGGAAGATTTGAAATTATTGTAAATAAGCCCACTGTTATTGTTGATTATGCACATACACCTGATGGCTTAGAAAATGTTTTAAACGCAGCAAGAGAGATTACACCTGAAGACGGACATTTGATCTGCTTATTCGGATGCGGCGGCGATAGGGATGCAACAAAACGACCTAAAATGGGTGCTATTGCAGAAAAACTTGCTGATAAAGTTATTGTAACAAGTGATAATCCTCGTTCTGAGGATCCGCAACAAATAATAACCGATATCTTGGCAGGGTTTAAAAGTGTAAGTAATGTACTGGTTGAACCTGATAGAGAACTTGCAATTAAAGAAGCATATAAACTTGCAAACGCAAATGATATTGTTTTGGTTGCAGGAAAAGGACACGAAGATTATCAAATCTTAGCAAATGAAACAATTCATTTTGATGATAGAGAAAAAGTAAGAGAAATATTTATAGGTGATTAATGAAAACATTACCGATAATAGAACAGCATTTTCATGGCGCTTATGGTGTCGACTTTAATAAAGCCGGTGTCAATGAAATAGTAGAGCTTTCTTATAAGTTAAGAGAGCGGGGAATAAGCGGTTTTTTTCCGACTTTAGTGACTGATACCATAGAAAATACTAAAAAACAAAT
>CADBTL010000044.1 GCA_902797575.1 uncultured bacterium | reverse complement strand
ATCAGCTTTGTACTTTGGTTCAGGTCTTTTCATACCGCATTCACAATAATAATGACCTTGCTGAGCGTAGAATTTTTTTGTGTAACTAAGCTGTTTCCCGCAAGAACAGTTATATACTTCTTCAGTACTTGTTCTACTATTATTAGAAGAATCTTTATATTCAACATTTTCGACACCGTAATATATTGACTCTGCACCGCCTGAAAAGCTTGAAACAAGGGGATCATCAGCATTTAAGAATAATTTTATATTAGGTTTTTTATCAATTCCGTTTTGTATAAGTTTTTTTGTTGTTGCTAATTCACCGTATCTATCCAATTGATCACGAAATAAATTTGTCACCAAAAGATAGTCTGCATCAAATTTGTCATAAATAACTTCTAAAAAAGCTTCATCAGATTCAATTACAGAATAATCATAATGCATTAAAGGGTTAAGTTGTAACGCAATAGCATTAACAACTCCCTGTATCATGTTTGCGCCCATGGCATTATTAATAACTAATTTGTTATTTTCCTTTAACAAATGTGATATTAATCCTGAAGTTGGAGTTTTACCATTTGTTCCGGTTATGTTAATTTTTGTTTTTATATACTTATTCGCTTCTAATAAAAAATTCGGACAAATTTTTAAAACAATCTTACCTATAATAGAAGTGCCTTCTGACAATTTTGTTATTTTTAAAAACATTTTTATAAATTTAGCCAAGAATAATGAAAATAAAAAAGTACCCTTATTCAAAATTACCCCTCCAAGTGTATTTCAAAATTTAACAAAATAGACTATAATCATACTATTACAAAAACGGATTAGAAAAAATGGTTTTTTACTTTTTAATTTTTATAGTATTTATTGCGGAACTTATTATAACGACTGCAATCATTATTCACTTATTTAAGTTGGATAGAGCGTTTATTGAATATAATATTATTATAGACAACTTAAAGCCGGATGTAAGTGAAATTATATGCACCTGCCGAAAAATATCTGAACAATTAGTAGAACTGTCAAATGAATTTGTAAAAAAATGCAAAGAAATTTTTATCAATATATTATCAACACAACTAAAAAACGCTCTTGCAGGTTTTACTTTTTGGCTTGTAAAAAAAGAAGTGGAAAAACATGTACACTAGTGGTACTTTAATATCAAATAACATCGTGATATAATAGTTATTACAATAATAAAGTGAGGTATTTATGTGCGATAAGGATAAAACATCTATCGGTTTCGGAATAGGTCTTTTGCTCGGTGTTGTAGGCGGCATCGTTGCAGGAGTTTTATATGCCCCAAAATCAGGCGAAGAAATGAGAGAAAAAGTTAAAGATACAGTATGCGAGCTTGCTGAAAAGCATTCACCTGCTGTTAAAGAAGCAAAAAAACAAGCGCTTCAATCAATTGATTTATTAAAATACAACTTAGAAAAACAATACAAAAAATTCGGTAATATGCTAAAATCTAAGAAAATGAGAAAAGCAAAAGAATTAGAAAGTGAATCAAATTTTAACTTTGACCATGATTAATAATTTCATAATTAAATAAAGGAATAATAATGGAAATAGGGCAATTATATCAAGGATTAACATTTTTAGCATACGCTACAGGTATTATTGTAATACTGGTAGGTTTAATGTTGGTAAAAGTACTGTTTGACTTATCGAAATTAACAGCTAATATCAATGAAACAGCAAATATTATAAAAGATGAGCTTACTCCCACTTTAAAAAATGTTAATAAATCTGTAGAAATTATAAGCGGAATAATTATTAAAGCAGATAATAGCGTTAGTAAGGTTAAAGAATTTATTGCAAATTCACCATTAAGAATACTTTCTAAATTATCAACAGTTTCAGGTACTATAGCAAAAGGCTTCTTTGGAGGTTTATGCGCAGGATTAAAGATGTTTGGTAAAAAGAAATAAGTCAAATAGGCAATTAAAATTATTATTATGTAAATTAAACTACAATAGAAGGAGAAAATATTATGTCAGTAACAAGATTTTTAGCAGGCTTTGCAATAGGCGCAGCAATTGGAGCAGTAGCAGGTGTTCTTTTGGCACCTAAATCGGGTGAAGAAACCAGAGAACAGCTTGGCAAAATGGCATCTGACTTAGCTGAAAAAACAGATGCAACAGTTCAAGATATCAAAAGAAAAGCAGATAACTTAATCTCTGACGCTCAAGAAAAAAGTGAAGAGATTATGGGTAAATTACAAGATATGCTAAATAAAGATAAACAAAATGAAGCATAACTGTAAAATTATACGAATTAAAGCTATATTAAAGACTCTGAAGGAATCAGAGTCTTTTTGTTATTTACTCTTTTAATACATAATATTTTATTGTATGATTAAGAAAAGAGGGAAGTAAATGAACGAAGAAAAATCAAAATTAGCAATAATTATTCCATGTTATAATGAAGAACTCGTTGTAAAATCAACAGTCGAAACTCTATTAAAGGTAATGGATAATATCATCAAAACCGGAAAAATATCAGAAGACAGTTATATATATTTAGTTGATGACGGTTCTAAAGATACTACTTGGAATATTATTGAAGAGCTTAATAAAACATATGGCAGACGTGTTATAGGAACCAAATTTATAAGAAATTACGGGAATCAAAAAGCTCTAATAGCCGGTTTGCAAAGTGTGCGTAAAATTGGATGTGATTGTGCAATATCCATTGACGCTGATTTACAACAAGATGAAAATGCTATCGAGCTTTTTATTGATGAATTTCATAAAGGTGCTGATATAGTATCCGGCATTAGAAATGACAGAAAAACAGATTCTTTCTTTAAAAAGCACACTGCAATATGTTTTTATCGCTTAATGAATTTACTTGGAGTAAAAATTCCTCTAAATCATTCGGATTTTAGACTTGTTAGCAGAAAAGGACTTGATATATTGGAACAGTATCAAGAAGAAGGTTTGTTTTTAAGAGGATTCTTTCATGAAATCGGTTTAAAAACAGCCTATGTACATTTTAATGTAAAACCACGTGCTCTTGGCTCATCAAAATTTAATTTTTTCTCGCTAACAAGTTTAGCACTTAACGGAATAACGGCATTTAGCATAGTTCCCTTAAGAATGGTAGCAGCATGTGGTGTTATTACTATGCTTGGAAGTTTTTTATTGGCTTTAGAAGTTTTGTTTGAAAAATATATATTACACTCAGCTCCAAGCGGTTGGGCCACACTTGTAATTTTATTAGCATTCTTTGGCGGCTTACAAATATTTTGTTTAGGTATTATTGGCGAATACTTAGGACAAATATTCAATGAAGTAAAAGCTCGCCCAAGATATATAAAAGCAAAAGAACTTGATTAATTAATGTTTATTAAAGATTATGATATAATTATCTTATGAAAAAAAAGATTTTAATTATTGGCAATACTCCAAATGTATATGCATTAGCAAAGAAGTTGTCAGAAAAGCATGATATTTATTGCGTTCCAGGATGCGATACATTAAAAGAATTTGCTGAATGTGTTGATATAAGAGAAGATAGTATAAACGAGCTTTTAAATTTTGTTATGGAAAATGATATTGATATGACCGTAGCAATTTCGCAAGAAGCTATTAATTCTGATATTGTAACAAAATTTACTAATAATAAGCAGCAGATATTTGCACCAACCCCAAAAGCTCACGAAATTGTAACTGATAAAGCTTTCGCAAAAAAGTTTTTGTACAAACTGCGCATTCCTACACCTAAATTCGGAATTTTTGAGAAATTAAATGTTGCATACGATTATATAAAAACACAAAAATTACCATTTGTTATTAAATCAAATGATAACAACAGTGCTACAATTATCACTTCATTAAATACTTGTAAAAATATTGTAGAGTCCATTTTTATGGGTAAAAATAATAAATTAATTGTAGAAGATTATATATATGGAACTCCATTTTCATTTTATACAATTACTGATGGATATAAAGCTCTTCCCTTAGGAAATTCTCTAATCTACAGACATTCTCTTGACGGTGATGGTGGTCAATTAACAAGAGGGATGGCATCATGTGTGCCTAATTATAAACTTTCAATAGATAATGAATATTATATTATGGATTATGTCATATATCCGGTTTTGGAATATTTGCAAATGTCAGGGAATCCGTATCTTGGAATATTAGGCGTAAATGGCATACTGACACAGAATGGTGATATTTTTATTCTTGGATTTGAATCTTTTCTTCAAGATACAGATGCTGCGGCTATTATCGATAATATTGAAGATGACTTATATAATCTGTTTGAAATGTGCATTATTGGTTCATTTAGCGATGAAGCAGACTATATACAACTAAACGGAAAACAATATGTTTCAATTACTGCGCGCTGCACAAACAAAAACTTTATGAACAATATTATTAGCGGTATTAATAATTTAGACGAAGAAACAATAACAACATATTACCCATCAATTATCAAAAACAGATACTTAGAATACGAAGCTTCGTATGGACCTGTCCTTATTTTAACTTCTTATGCTTCATCACTTACAAAAGCAAAAGAAAAAGTTTATGAAGAGATGAAATGTATTGATTATAAAGGTTTAATATACAGAAAAGATATATGCGCAACATATAATATTTAAAACTTTTTGTTTACAAAACTTAATATTTACATTTACAAAAAGCAATTTTTTTTTATTAGAATACTTTATATATATATCAGAAACAAAACACATAGAGATATTATTATAAAAAGGAGTATTTTATGGCAAGAGTATTAATTTCAATGCCGGAAGATTTTCTTGGCAAAATTGATGAAGTAGCAGAAAACGAAAGTCGCTCTCGTTCAGAATTAATAAGAGAAGCACTTAGAAGTTACATTACACGTTCTAAAGTAAGACAAAATACATTAGCTGATAAAAATGCCAGAATTTTAGAAGCTTTGTTGGACTAAAGGTTTTAAAGAACGACTCAGGCGGAGAAAAGGAAAGTTTTGCAGCAAGATGCTGCTAAAGGGTATACACGAGGAAATATAAACACACAAGGACAATTAAAGAAGTCAAAAAGAGAAAGACAGTTAAGAGCCTCTAAATGAGGTTCTTTTTTTTATTTCATTTAAATCATTTGATAATAACAGCTTCAACTTTTTTATGAGGAAGAATCATGTCCTCCATTGAATTCAACAATTCAGCTTTTGTCTCTGCTTCTCTAAAGCTTCCCCCTGTAACATCAGCAGTACACTTTAATTGGGCTAAATCATCACCGTCATGTACATCAAAAGCTATTACATCAATTTTAATATCCCGTCTTTGTTTCATCAATTCAATTGAATAGTCACAAGGGCTTTCATCACAATTTTCACCTCCATCGGTTAAAAGAATAATATGTTTTATTCCGTCGTGGCCATTAAAATCTTTTTTTACAGCTTGCTTAAGTGAATATGTTATTGGAGTCATACCCTTTGGCTTTAATCTATGAAGTTCTGAGGAGATTTTAGTTGAATTATCATATCCGAGAGGAACAATAAGTTCTGAACTTCTACAAGCATTAAAAGCAATTATATTACAAGTATGACCATAAACTCTTAGCCCTACCTGAGTATCAGAAGATATTTTTGGTAAAATATCACTCATCATCTCTTTTACTTGATTTACTTTCGTTTGATGATTTAAGTACGAAGTCATACTATTAGAAAAATCAACAACAAAAAGTAATTTATCTCCTTGATTCTTATATTTATATGTATCAGGCATAAAAACTTCATAAGCAAACGTTGGAAGTATTATAAGCAATAATATTATGATTATTTTTTTCATACTAACAGTTTATTTAGAAAGAAATATTTTATAATTAATCACATATACTATTTTAAATATCTTTATACTTATTTCTTTCAAAACAAAAAATATTAATCATTGAAAATACCATCACAATTATTAATAAAACAACCGCAAGAGCTGATGCATAACCTAAATCAAGATTTTCAAAAGCTCTTTCATATATATAATAAACTATAGTTTTTGTTGAATTTAAAGGACCGCCTTTTGTCATTACATATATTTCCGCAAAAACTTTCATTGCTGATATCGTACTAATAGTAGATACCAGAGCAATTGTCGGCATTATATGGGGAATAGTCACTGTCATGTGTTTTGTGATAAAATTTGCCCCATCAATATCACAAGCTTCGTAGAGCTCTTGTGGAACACTCATTAAAGACGCAAGATATATCATCATATAATATCCGATACCTTTCCATATTGTAACAATTGCAACAGAAAAAAGAGCCCATTTTGTATCAACTAGCCAATTTATGGGAGAAATATGTAAAAGTGACAATATATAATTAAGTATACCTTGTCCTGCATAAAGCCATTTAAATGCTATTGCTGCTACAACAATTGAAACAATGACTGGTAAATATAATAATATTTTATATAATGTAATTCCACGAATTTTTTGGTTAATTAATATTGCTAAAAATAGCGGAAATGTTACCAAAAAAGGAACCGCTATTAATAAATACAGCAAAGTATTTATCATAACTTTATAAAAAATAGGTTCTTTTAATAGCTTATAATAATTATCCATACCACAAAATACAGGTGAATATAAATTTGAATCATAGTTAAAAAAACTTAATTCAAATGTTTGAAAAAATGGTATAAAAAAGAATACTAATAATACAACAACTGCAGGTAATAAAAATAAATATGGTGCAAATTTTTTATAGTAGTTCATAAAAAAATTATCTCATTACAAGAAGTTTTGGTCAAGTAAAACAAACACTATACTATTTACCTAGAATTTTATTAATTTGATTTAGTATTGTTTTTCTATATTCATCCATATAAGATCTTTCCGGAACAGGTTGAAAAGATTCTGACATAAATAAATCGCCATTTAACATTTTTTGTTGTGCAGTTTTTTTTATTGGATGAAATTCATAATTATCAAACTCATATATATTTTTATTTTTTTTAATACCTGTCTTTATAAAGTTCAACCGCAGCATAATTTCACTGCCATTCTTAGAACGTAAGATATTTTCAGATGCCTTAGCATAACTTATACTGCTATTTTTAAATTGTTTTACGACAGCATTAATGTAAGAATTATGAGTCGTACCATATAATTCTTGAGCATCAGATTTGGCAATACCAATTTGGGTGGCACCATGCAGTTGCTCAATAACAGGGACATCGATACCTGTTGCAACATAACAAAGTCCTCTGTATGTATACACTGAACGCGCCATGTTAATATCATGATAATCTTTATCAATTGAAGTTAAATGTTCGGTTAACTGTTTTTTACCGTTTAAATCTCGTTCAGACATTTTTCTTACTATAGAACGAGGCTTATTTAGTTTTTTTCTCAGATTAGTAATAAAATCTTGATTTAACCAACCAACAAATTTTGAATTTAATTCCTTATACAATGCTTTATTCTTAATCGGATTAACAAATTGATATTGTTCTTCTGTTGAATTTCTTATACAAATACTAACTTTAAAGGTATGACCAAAATTAGTATTCTGCGGATTAGAAACAGCAAACACTTTCATAATAATTTATAACTCCTACACACTAACTAAATTTATAGTAAAATAAAAGCATGAAAAATTCAAACTATAGCTTTGTTTTTATATTACCTGCATTAATTGGAACATTAATTTTTATAATTATTCCTATTATATGCTCATTTTGCTTAAGTTTTACAGAGTGGGATATGCTGAATGATATAAAATTTGTTGGTATAGCAAATTATAAGGCCATCTTATCTGAAAAAGAATTTATTCAAATCCTTGCTAATACATTTATATTTGCTATTTCTACAACATTTTTTGCTGTAATAATACCATTAATTATTGCCGATATATTAAATAAAAAAATCAGAGGGAATGAGTTATTTAAAACAATTTATTTTCTGCCGTTTATAACACCGGCTGTAGTTATTGCAATTGTTTGGAGTTGGATATTTGACCCGAATATCGGTGTAATTAATATGATATTTAAAACAAATTGCACATGGTTATTCGACACAGACTTAGCAATGCCGATTTTAATTTTTATTTCAGTATGGAAATTAATCGGATATAATATCGTTTTATTTCTCACAGGATTCGCTTCTATAGATAACAGCATTTATGAAGCGTCAATAATTGACGGAGCAGGTGTAAAGGACACTTTCTTTAAAATAACTTTACCGATTCTAAAACCGACAATTTATTTTGTAGTACTGGTAACAGCTATATCCTCTTTTCAAGTCTTTGACTTAATATACATAATGACATCCGGAGGACCTGATAATACAACAAATGTAATAGTATACTCCATTTATAAATATGCATTCGAATATTTTGAAATAGGAAAGTCATGTGCTTTAGCATATATACTATTTGCAATAATATTTGTACTTGCACTTATACAAAAAAGAATTGAAAAATAATTTACAATTTAGATTTAACTCTTTCTAGAAGCTTATTAACCGATTCCTTTTCTTCATCAGGAATGTCAAATTCAAGATAATTTTCAAAATATTCTATTGCATCCTCAAAATCATTTCTGGCCAGAAACAGAATGCCGACCTTTTTGTATGCAAGAATAAATTTATCATTTACCGCAATTGCTTTTAAATAATTTGATATGGCTTTATCAATTTGGTTATTTGCTTCATAGGCTTGAGCAAGAGCATAATACAACAACTCATTATTTTGGTTTTCTTCATACGCTATGACGTTTTCAAAATTATCAATAGCTGATTCGTAATCTCCAAGCTCAAAATATACGTGACCTAAATCATAATATGCATCATAATTTTCCGGTTCACCATCAAGTACACGCTCAAGTTCGACTATTGCATCATCCCATCTTTGATCTTCAATATATACTCTTGCTAAGAGATGCGCAATAGCCAAATTGTTTTCAAGTTCATAACTGCCTCTTTGAAGCGTTCCAACAGCAGAAGATAAATCACCCGCTTTATAATATAAGTCAGAAAGATTAATATAAGCTTGTGCAAGTTCAGGATCCAGTTCAATTGCTCTTACATAACATTTTTCCGCATGTTCAAAGTCACCTTCACAAGAATAAGCAACACCCATATTATTGTATACATCAGCATTATCAGGTTCTGTTTCTAATACTGAACTAAATGCATCTACTGCTTCTTTATATTTTTTCTCTTTAAAAAGAGACATTGCCTTTTCAATTTTTTCTGACATTATAAATCACCATCTTTCGTATCTACATTATGGATAATAGTTTTTACATTACCTTCGGCTGTAAAATCTTTTGGATTCATAGTCATCTTAATTTTATCAGCAATTATATCTTTTTCTTGTTGAATAATTTTTGAACGACCTATAAAATAAACTTCATTTGGCTTGTTTGTCTTGGCATCAGGGAATACACTTACTTTTGGTCCTTGTGCATAATAATCATCATACCAAATTTTAACGTGACCGCTTCCAATGTATGAATTTTGTTTTTTATGATATTGCTGATAATCAGAGTGAATTGTTAATTTCTTACCTTCATCTGAAATTGCAATTGTTTTAGTATTACCCTCAACACTCATATCCTCTGTTACGGCATTATACACAAAATGATGTCCTTCAGACTCATTATTTTCTTGTTTTACTCTCGCATTACCGATTAAATCAATTTTTTTAACACCACCTTTTTCATCTGCAATAATAACAGCTTTATCAGAATAAGTATCAATATCTTTGTATTTCATTGTAACAGCACCGGTTGCAACCATTACATTACTGTTAGTATCATACTCTTGAGCATCTGCATTTATAATAATAATCGGAGTATTACCTTCTGTAATAACAGATTGAGTTTCCCCTTCAGCTCTTACAATTTTATTAATCAAAGACACTTTTAATATATTTGATTTTACTTCTCTTTTTTTATTACCGTTAATTTCAACCGCAAAAGGTTTGTTGTAAAAAGTTGCTATATCGAGCTTGTTATTTCTTCTGATTGAAACATCAGCATTTTCACTCTCTACGGTTAAATTATCAAGCTTCACTTTTACACCACCATCTAGTTTTATTTTTTTCTCTGAATCAGAAAATGTTTGAGTTTTAGACTCAATTACTAAGTCAGACGCTATAACACCCAGCCCGACAAGCGATAAAATCAAAAGAAGTAGTATTAATATTTTTTTCATTAATTATCAGCCTTTCTTATAAACTTTAGTTACTGTTTTACCTTCTATTCTAAATTTATCATATCCTGCAGCAATAATACATTTTTGGGCTGTTGAAACCATCTCGTCACCCTTTTGGATAACAACATTTCCAATCGCATATGTTTCTTTATCACTGCCTGACCAAACCAATTTATCTGTTTTTAAAGAAACACCGTCTTCTAAAACTATATATGTATTGTCATAAAGAGTTATCACACCTGTCTTCTCATCATATGTTCCTTTAGATGACTGAAAACTCATGCTTACTTTATTGTCTTTGTAAAAATTACCTATTACATTATGCAACGTAGCAACACTGTGATCATTGCTATAATGACCGGTTTCACCATAAATCTCAAAATATTTTTTTGTATCTTTTGTTTCCGTAATAATAATACCAAGTGCATCAACTTTTTGTTCGTTTTCAGAATTTTTTAATTGAGAACGATTAAAGCTTCCCGTTATTATTCCTGCTGATATAAATGCCCAAGCCATAACAAATATTACAAAAGAAATTGCAATACAATAAATTTTCTTCCTCTTGTCAAATGACATAAATTTTGTATATAGCTTTTTTAAAAACTCTTTAATATTCCGCATAAAAATATTCTAGCACATAAATTAGTTGTTTGCCTATTTTTCAAAATTGTTTTTTTATATTAATGAGATTTGTTATACAATGTTTGCATGAAGAAAAGAATAAACAATGTAAATAGAGCTATTATATGGTTATGTGCTGCACACTTTGCTTGCGATATATATACCGGCTTTTTAAATCCAATAATGCCTTTTATAGCATCGAGACTGGGGTTCTCTATGTCAATTGCAGCAATTATTATCAGCATTTCACATATATGTTCATCAATGTTGCAACCTATTTTTGGTTTCTTTGCAGATAATATTTTAAAACGTTTTTTTATATTTTGGGGCTTAATACTTGTTTCAGTGTTTATACCTCTTACAACAAATGCACCTAACATAATACTTTTGTTAATATTTATGATATTGGGTAGCCTCGGTGGAAGCTTTTTTCACCCGCAGTCTATGGGATTTGTAAACATATTTTCCAAGACAGATTGCTCCAAAAACATGGGAATTTTTATTAGTATGGGTTCGCTAGGTTTTGCATTAGGACCATTAATAGCTGCACTAATTACACAAGTATTTGGATTAAACATGGTTTCATATACATCAATCTTAGGACTATCACTTGCATTTTTAATGTTTCTTTTCGTACCCAAATTATCAAATTTGAACAAAAATTATGAACATAAAGAATTTCTGACATCTTTTAAAGAAATTTTAAGCAACAGACAAATGAATTACTTAATGTTAATTTCTATGATGAAATCACTCATAACAAACAGCTGCAGCATACTGCTTCCATTTCTTTGGAAAAATATGGGACACACTCCATTCTATAATGGTGCGGCATTGTTTTTGTTTGTATTCGCGGGTGCAATTGGCTCATTTATGAGTCCTATAGTTGAAAAAATATTTAGCCCCAAAAGTGTAATTTATTTTTCTATGTGGGCAACTTTCCCAATTATGATTGCGTTTGCTTTAAGTTATAAAAATCATGCAATTATTTCTATGGTAATTTTTGCGCTAATGGGATTTACAACAATGCTGGCTCAACCTGTAACAATGGTATGGGCACAAAAGACTTTACCTAAATATAAAAGCATAGTAGCCGGATTTATTAACGGATTCTGCTGGGGAATAATTGCACTATTCTTGTCAATATTAGGTCTATTTGCAGAAAAATTCGGAATAGTTACAATTCTTGTGATACTGAGTGTTATACCAATACTTGCATCGTATTTTGTAAAATATTTAAAAGAGAACGAACAATAGTATTTTATTTACACCTAATATTTACATCTAAAATAAACAAAATTATTTACCCTGAAATATGTTTGTAGTACTATAGAACTATTAGAAGGATATTAGCTTTATTTTTGATTAATAAGGAGGTCAAATGGGCAAAATAGAAATTACTAAGGAAATCGAAGAAAAATGCTGCGTTCACCGTGGTGT